>NZ_LCWL01000090.1:0-7654 GCF_001441695.1 Alishewanella sp. WH16-1
AACAAGGTGGAATGGTATTATCACTTACGGCAACTATCGATAACTACCTGGCGGATGTTCCTGCCGACAAAAAACAGATCACCATCCATCATTTGTTAAGTAACTCGTCAGGCCTGCCGACTAACCCGCCCAGCATGAGTTTTTACGACGTTATCGATAGCGGGATTTACACGCGGCAGGTACTGCAGCTGCCATTAGTTGCCGCCCCTGGCGAGCGCTATCACTATTCGAACCTGGGTTATTACTTGCTGGCGCAGCTAATTGAAATGGCATCAGGCCAGAATTGGGAAGCCTACATTCAACAGCACATCCTGTTACCGGCGGGTTTAACAGCAACCGGCTATCGCCTGGCGGATATACCGCAACACAGGTTGGCGATAAATTACGGTGCTGATCCCAACTGGTTACAACGGGCGTTTCGGTTACAAGCCAAGAGCCGCAGTGTGGGTGACTCGTTGCAGCATCTGCGCCAACAACCGGGTAAGCGCTGGTTCGAAGGTGGCGGTGGTTTTGTCTCGACCGCGCAAGATATGCAGGCCTGGTACCTGGCAATGCAGGCAGGTCAGATCTTAACCGCAGCCTCCTGGCAGCTGATGTTTACACCGCATATTGCCGAGAATACTGAAAAAGGTTCCTACTATGGCTATGGTTGGGCTATCGACAAGCAGCATGGCTTTAACAGGATTAATCACACCGGCTCAAACGGTTACTCCTATGCAACCTTCGATTACTATCCGGAAGTTGGCTTATTTATTTTTACCGCTTCGAATGATATCGATAATTATCCCCATCCGCTGCTAACGGAAATTAAGCCGTCGGTGTTAGAGACAGTAGTGGCTAAGGATTTAGCAGAACCTTAAATGTTTTCTCCAACTTGCAAACGTAATCTGTTGGCTTACACTTAACAAATGCGCCATTAAGGTATAATTTATATACCAATGTATAAATTCGAGTTTGACGACGGAAAGAGCCTGCTTAACCTTGAAAAACATGGTATTGACTTTGTTGATGCGCAGCAGCTCTGGAATGATCCTTACTTACTTGAGATTGAGGCCAGATCTACAGATGAATCGCGTTCGTTAGTTATCGGCGCAATCGATGGTAAGGTTTGGTCGGCGGTGATTACCTATCGAGGTGAGATTATCCGATTAATCTCGGTCAGGCGGGCGCGTAAAGCTGAGGTGGCAATTTATGAAAGCTGAAGTATTCGACAAAAAGTTTGATGATAATGCGGTCGATATTATTGATGCTCTTGACCTGTCGACAATTAAGCGTCCTAATCAGGCACAACGGCGTGTTAATGTAGACTTTCCTGCCTGGATGATTGAGTCACTTGATCAAGAGGCCAATCGGATCGGCGTTACCCGTCAGTCAATTATCAAGGTCTGGTTGGCTGAGCGATTGGAAGAAATTGCAGCGAACAAAGCTCGGTAGTTGCCGGTGGTGGTATGCACATGGGCTGCTCAATCAACACTAATCCGCATATCGTCATCTTCGATGGCGTTTGCCATCTCTGCCAGGGCGCGGTGCGGTTTATTATTAAACGCGATCCACTGGCGCGCTTTGTTTTCGCGCCGCTGCAAAGTGAGCTGGCACAGCAGCTATTGGCCGAATTTCCAGAGCTTAGCGCAGACACCGACTCCGTGCTACTGATTAAACAGCAGCGCTGTTACCTTTATTCTGATGCTGCGCTGGAGATTGCGCGCGATCTTAGCGGCTTCTGGCCTTATTGCAGGGTATTACGCTGGATACCCCGCGCCTGGCGTGATGCAGCATATAAATGGCTGGCGCGCCATCGCTACCGGCTCTTTGGTAGAAGTGAAGTCTGCATGTCGCCAAGTGCGGAATTAAAATCTCGCTTTATTGGACTATAAGCGGCGGTTCAGGTTGAGTAATTTATTATCAACGTTGAAGATAAAAGCGGGTTAGTCAGGTATCAACCATCAGGGACGACAATGCTAAAGCTTATCAAGTGGATGCTATTTATTCTGTTTATCACTATTGGCTTGCCAATACTGTTTTTTGTGTTGCTGTTTTACCTGGCTGCCGGCGGCCTTTGTGATAATGAGATCTATGCTGAACTATCTTCACCCGATAATCGCTATAAAGCGGTGATTTTTCAGCGTGATTGCGGTGCCACCAGCGATTTTAGTACCCAAATTTCCATTCTGCCCGCCGCTAACACCCTGGCGAACGAGTCCGGTAATATTTTTGTGCTGAAAGGCCATCCGCAAAGCCATGCCCCTGCGATAAGCTGGCTGTCTAACACCGAACTCTTAATTAACACTCCACTGGATGGTTCAGAAATTAAAGCTGAGTCGCGTTTTGACAGTACCGAGAATATTCGCATTCGCTATGCTGAAATGGCTACTGATTAGAACTTGTCAGGTAAGAGCAAATGTATAGATCCAGATTAGTGTGCGGCAATTTGCTATTCCTGGCCGGGGCTATCCCGGCAATATGGATGTTAAGCCAGCTGGCACCTGATGAGGCATCCGCTCAGGCCGCGGTAGTGGGCCTGTTTATTTTCGGCATACTGACACCGCTGATGGCGGTTGGTGCGTTGTTTTCAGTATCGGCGGTGTTACAGCTAAATCATGTCGCCAAAATCAGAGCCGCCCGCTTAAATACGCTGTTTGGTGGCGTTTTGCTGGCCTTGGGCTGGCTTATTTTGGGCACTACTGTTACGTTAATCGGTGTTGTAATCTATACCGTGCTCATCGGTATGTAGATAATCAGGGCGTTATGCGCCGCAGATAGGGTGACAAGCCGGTTAATCACTAAACTCGGGATTCTTTTTGGCACAGATTACTAATGACATGACTGCTTTGCTGGCCTTGCTGCTGGTCAGCCTGACTGGCGGCTACCTGGTTGTGCTTGGGGTATTGGCGTTGTTTCGGCCGCGGCAAGCACAGTCTTTTTTGCTTGGTTTTGCCAGCTCTGCGCGACTGCATTATCTGGAAATGGTGATCCGACTGCTGGTCGGTTTGGCCTTTATCCATAGCGCTGAATATGTTGTTTCCACTGCGGCCTTTACTGGCTTTGGTTGGTTATTGCTGCTGACCTCACTGCCGCTGCTGTTGCTACCCTGGCAATGGCACCGCCGGTTTGCTACGCAAGCGGTTAATGCCTGTCGCCGCTATCTGGTGCTTATTGGGGTTAGTGCCTTAGTGCTGGGTGTCGCTATCTTGTTGGCAGTACTGAAAAATATATCAGCGCCGGCTGGCGCGCCGTTAAGTTTTCTGCCGGCGTTACAGGGCGACTACTTTAAGTTCGATTCTGCCGAGGTTGCCAGACCTTTTCATATCTATGTGCGTCTACCCGCTGATTATGACAGCGCAACGACCCGTTACCCGGTGGTTTATCTGTTGGATGGTGATTCACTGTTTCCGATCCTGGCGGCAAATCATTTATTTCTAACTTATGATGAGGGCTTACCAGAAGCCATTATTGTCGGTATTGCCTATGGCGCTTTTGACAGTAGCATAAATAAACGCAGTTATGATTTTTCGGCACCGACAGCCGATGCCTCGGCAGAGCAAGGCGGTGCGCCGGCCTTTCAACGCTTTTTGGCGTTGGAATTAATGCCAGAAGTGGCCCGACGTTATCGGATTGATAGCAGCAAACAGATTTTATTTGGTCAGAGCCGGGGCGGGTATTTTGTGTTGTATTCTGCCTTTACCCAGCCGGATTTGTTCTGGGGGCGAATCGCCAGTAATCCGACCTTTGAACCCGGAGCCGCGATGTTTTTTAGCGCGCCGCCGTCTGCAACAAGGTCTGATCTGGGCTTGGTGGTTACCAGTGGTGCACGGGATTGGCCGAAGTTACGTCAGGCCGCGTTAAACTGGCAGCAGCACTGGCAAACTGAAACCAGGGCGCCATGGCAACTTCGAGTGATTACGATCGATAAGGGTACTCATGCTGCCAGTAGTCCGGAAAGTTACCGCCAGGCCATGTTGTGGTTGTTTAATCGCACCGAAGTTGAAGCGCCGCCGCGGAATGACAAGGGGCAATAACGTCGTGTAACAACGTGTAGCAAAGCAGGTGGCTCAGAGGCATAGCAGATGACGGGAGCAGTATGAAAACCATTAGTTTTGATGACTTTTTGCAGTTAGAGCTACGGGTTGGCCGCATTATCAGTGCCAAGGTTTTTGCACAGGCACGTAAGCCGGCTTATATTCTGGAAGTCGATTTTGGCGAGGCGATAGGGGTGCGTAAGTCGAGTGCGCAAATTACCGCACTGTATCAACCGGACGAGCTTGTCGGCCGGCTGGTCGTGGCGGTAATCAATTTTCCTGCCAAGCAAATTGGCCCGCTGATGTCAGAGTGTCTGGTAACCGGTTTTCATAACGCGGCCGGTGAGGTCGCGCTTTGTGTGCCGGATCAGGCGGTGCCGCTGGGAACCCGCTTACTCTGATGTGTGCTCAGTATCCGTTATAACTGCTGCAGATAGCGTTGTAACGGCTGTAAATCCAACCACAGTTCCTCGCTTTGCGGCGAGACCTTACCGCTTTGCAGCACCGCATAATCCAGTTTGCCTAAGGTGGCTAAGTCACGAAACCCCGGGTTGTGGTGGCCCTCAGGTACAAATTCCAGAATCCTGGTACCAGGCGCACACCAGAGCAAATTCGTCAGGGCTGCACCATGCGGCGCAATCACGACGGCCGCCTGACTGAACAGTTGCTGCTGTTCGATGACGGACAGCGCCGAGCAGCTGATAATCTCGAACTGATGCTGCTGTAGCAGAGCGATAATCTGTGCTTCGTTCTGCAATTTGCGCTTGTTGGCATCGAGCCTGGCAATATACAGTCGGCGTTGTGCGGTTTTTGCCGGCTGAAAGTCGCTAAGCTCACGTAAGGCCCGGTTTAGCCACACTGGCGTACGATAACTGCCTTTGGCACGCAGGGGCAGCACCAGTTCAGCACACTGTAAATGCGAGCTCTGCGATAACGGCACCACCTTAGTTAGCGCGATACCACAGCGCTGCAAGATGTCTTGCTGCCAGCGACAGCCGCTATAGGGCAACAAAAACTGGCTGACTTGCGTTAAATCCAGCCCGGCCTGGCGGGCAAACCAGAGATCGGCCATCACGTCGGCCCAGAAATGGTAGTAATTATTACAATCGTCGTAATAGGCGCCCAGCAGCAGGGTTTTACCGGCCAGATATTGCGCTTTTACTGCAACGCCACGCATTCTGCCGCGTAGTAATTTCGTCCAAAAACCTTTGCGCCGGCCATGTGGCAAGGTTAAACCAAAGCGCGACAGGGCATAGATCTGGCGGGCATGCGGATCGGCGCTGGCAAAGTGCTCACCGCGCGGTTTAATGCTAACAATATGCGCACCGCGTGCCTGTAATAAGCCTGCTGCGGTGGGGACCTCGGGTCTGTCCCATTGCAGCTGTCGGTGATCTAAAGTCGGAGTATCCAGAATGCGATCGACAGTAGCGGCCAGCTGTGGCTGCGGAATCCAACTTAAACTTATCAGGTTAATGCGCTGAGATCGGCGCTGTTGCCGGCGGCATAATGTATTCAGAATGGTTAATAACAACTCCTGGCTCCTTGCCTGAATAGAGAAAAGTTTGTGTTATTTGAACTGCAAAATACGAAATGAGAAAAGCTAACTGCAGTCGCCGGCCATTATTAGCCGGCGAAACTGAATTGTCGCTGAAGCTTAAAGATCTGCGCTGGCAGCGGGCAGTTTTAAATTAATGGTTTGGCTATCCGGATTAATCTCACTGATTTGTACCTGCAGCTGCTGTCCCAGTTCCAGCATGATGTTGTCCCCCTGATAACAGCGGCCTTCTTCCCAGTTAGTACTGAGGCTGTCTGCCGGTACACCCAGCTCGCTCAAGGCTAAAAAGCCCTGGGCACCATTTTCCAGTAACCGCAGCCGCACACCGGCACGGTTAATATCCTGCACTTCACCGGTAAAGCATTGGCCGTCGGCTTGGGCAGTACTGAGGAACTGACAATACAGCCAATCGGCAATATCCCGCTCGGCGCGACGCTGAATTTTGCGCTGCTCAGCCAGCCGTTTTGCCAGCTCCGCAGCAGGGGGCTCTGTCGCGGTCTGTAATAAGGTAGCTTTAATCAGGCGCTGATTAATCAAGTCACTGTATTTACGGATTGGCGAGGTCCAGGTTGCGTAATATTCTGCGCCTAAACCAAAATGCGCAGCTGGGGTGGTGCTCACCGTGGCGTAAGCCTGGAAGCGGCGGATCCGCGTATCCAGATAAGCGGATGGCAGCTGATCCAGCCAGCGCCGTAACTGACAAAAGCCGCTTAATTCGGTGAGGGCGTCACCCAGTACCGGTGCGTCAAATTTGCTGAGTAGTTCATTAAGTGGGTTTAGCTTGCTGCTGTCAAAACCGCTGTGGGTATTAAACAGGCCAAAGCCCGGTTGTGATGCTAAATAGCGACCTGCGCTCTGATTGGCGGCGATCATCGCTTCTTCGACCATCAGATTCGCAATACGGCGCTGCTCGGCATGAATAGCGACAACCTGATGTCCGGCGTTGAGGTCAAAGCGGTAATCCGGTTTATCCGGAAACACAATGGCATGGGTTTTACGCCATTGCTGGCGGGCTTTTGCCAGCGCACTAAGCTGCTGCAGCTGTTCGGCCATTAGCGAACTTTCAGGCTGCCAGCTGCCCGTGCCTTCCAGATAATCAGAGACTTGCGTGTAATCAAAGCGGGCCTGTGAGCAGATGGTGGCCAGCTCAAAGCGGTAGTCGGGTTCGATAGTGCCATCCTGCTGGATGTTTAGCGTTAACACCAGCGCCGGTCGTGGTTGGTTCGGGTGTAACGAACACAGCTCGTCGGCGAGTTGCCGCGGCAGCATCGGAATATTGCGACCAGGCAGGTAAGTGGTAAACAGCCGCTCTGAGGCGATCTGATCCAAAGCAGAACCTGCCGGAATATAGGCATCCGGATCGGCCACAGCGACCTTTAATTGCCAGCCTGTTGTGGTTTGCGTAATCGCAATCGCATCATCCATATCCTGGGTGCTGCTGCTGTCGATGGTGAAAAACGGCACAGCGGTCAGATCACTGCGTGGGGTAGTGGCTTGCTGTTCGCTGAATTCGGACAAGGGCGCCGCTGTCGGCAGGTTATGGCGCGCTAATACGACTAGCCAGGGCGCTTCTGGATCCGTAGCTTTGGCAATCAGTGCCGTCACTTCAACCAGAAATTGTTCATCTTTTAACGCGTGCTGTACCAGCGTTGCCTGCACCCAGTCGCCGTCAGCCAGTGCTTTGTCATCAATACCATTAACGGCTTTGGCTTTTAAGCCATCTTTAAACAACGGTAAGTCGGGAACGATTTGCAAACGGTTTTTAAAACGCTTAACCCGGCCGACGAAGTTTTGTAAACCGGCTTCCAGCAAGGTTTCCGGTTCGGCCTGGGTTTTGGCATCAACCTCGCGGATCACGGCACTGATGCGGTCACCGTTTAATAGTTTTTTCATCAAGGGCGGGCTGATAAAGTGGCTTTCTTTATCACTAACCTCTAAAAAGCCGAAGTTTTTAGTGGTGGCACGGACCACGCCTTCTTTTACCGGCAGCGATTCACGGAGCTGTTGCTTCAGCTGCGCCAGTAAAGGATTGTCTTGTAACATAAGGGTTCTCGTTATCGAGCCGCCGCCACTGTAGTGGCGG
>NZ_LCWL01000040.1:0-10022 GCF_001441695.1 Alishewanella sp. WH16-1
GACGCTGCGTTAGGAAAAAATAACCGGTACCAACCACAAACAGGCTGCGGTGATACAGATAATCGATAAAATATTTAAAGCAAATCCGGCTTTCACCATGTCAGCAATTTTCAGCTGACCCGAGGCAAAGACGATAGCATTAGGCGGCGTAGCAACTGGCATCATAAAGGCGCAACTGGCGGCAATCGCCGCCGGGATCACCAGCATGGTCACCGGCATACCCATCGAAACTGCCACCGGGCCCAGTAAAGGTAAAAAGGCGGCAGCGGTGGCGGTGTTACTGGTCACTTCGGTCAGGAAAATAATCAGCGTGGTGACCAACAGGATCAGTGTTAGCATATCCAGGGTGCCAAGCTGACTGACTTGTAGCGCGATAAAATCCGCCAGACCGGATTTTTGAATTTGACTGGCCAGAGTTAATCCACCCCCGAACAACAGCAAAATACCCCATGGTAGCTTTTGGCAATCCTCCCACACCAGCACGCGCTGGCCGCTTTTCAGGCTGACCGGCAAGATAAACAGCAGCAGTGCCACGCACACTGCAGTCACAGTGTCGTTCATCGGGATACCGGTAAATTCGGTGATTTTTTTCGCCAAGGTCCAGCAGAACGCTGCGGCTAAAAAGACCATTAGTACCAGTTTTTCGGCATTTTGCATTGGTCCAAGCTCCGCCAGTTTCTGGCGGTAGATTTGCCGGCTGTCGGCCTGCACTGCGCCATCGAGCTTAAACTGAAACCGGGTTAACCACAGCCAGGTTAACACCAACAATACGCTGGCCAGTGGCACCCCTAATAGCATCCAGTCGGCAAAACTCAGTGTGATGTTATGCACATTTTGCAGGTAGCCCGCAAGCAAGGCGTTTGGCGGTGTCCCAATCAGGGTGGCGATGCCACCAATACTGGCAGCATAGGCAATCGCCAGTAGTACTGCCTTGGCAAAGCTGTCTTGCTGCTGGCCGCCCTGGCTTTGCATCGCAATTACCGATAAACCAATAGGCAGCATCATGACGGCGGTGGCGGTATTCGACATCCACATCGACAAAAAGGCGGTAACCAACATCATGCCGGCAATTTGCTGGCTGGGTTTACTGCCAACCAGCAGCATGGTCAGTAAGGCAATTCGTTTGTGCAGGTTCCAGCGCTCCATCGCGATCGACAGCACAAAGCCGCCAAAAAACAGAAAAATCAGCGGATCGGCATAGGGCGCGGCAACAGCGGCAATGCTATCGAGTTTTAATAGCGGTAACACGGCTAATGGGATTAATGCGGTGGCAGGAATAGGCACCGCTTCGCTAATCCACCAGATGGCCATCCATACAGTTAGGCCACACATTATCCAGGCATGACGACTGAGCTCAGCGTCGAAGGGTTCGGTAAACAGGGTTAATAAGAATAACGCCGGACCTAACAGCAAAGGCAAAGTGGTTTTCAGATTGGCCAGTGACATCAATAGCTCCGTTATTCTTCGTGATCTTGGTTTAGCGCATTATTGGCAACAGCACTGCTAACACTGCTGGAGTGTTGCACCAGCTGTTCCAGCTCAGCCACTTCGTAGGCATCTAACAGTCGCCACTGGCCAACTTTTAATTCTGCCAGCCGCACATGCATAATGCGGGTGCGTTTTAATTTCACCACCTCATAGCCTAAAAACTCGGCCATGCGGCGGATCTGCCGGTTCAGACCTTGGGTCAGGATAATATTAAAGGTATTGCGCGAGACTTGCCGTACTTTACAGGGTAGGGTCACCGTATCCAGGATAGGCACACCCTGGCTCATGCGCTTGATAAAGTGCTCGGTAATGGGTTTATTCACCGTGACCACATATTCTTTTTCATGCGCATTGCCGGCCCGCAGCACTTTATTAACGATATCACCATCGTTGGTCAGAAATATCAGGCCCTCAGAGGGTTTATCCAGCCGGCCAATGGGGAAAATCCGCTCCGGGTATTTCAGGGCATCAATAATATTGCCGGCGACCTTACGTTCCGTAGTACAGGTAATGCCTACCGGCTTATGGTAAGCAATATATACTCGTTTTGGCTTATTTTTTAGCGGCTTGCCATCTACCAGCACCGTATCGCCGGCGCTAACTTTTAGCCCTATTTCGGCACTTTGGCCATTTACTGTCACCTTGCCGGCGGCGATGAGCGCATCGGCCTCACGGCGGGAACAATAACCGGTATCACTGATAAATTTATTTAAACGCACGAGATGGGTTTCGGACATGGTGTTAACGGCAGGCTCACTGACAGCTGAAAACGTCTAGTGTAAGGGGCCTGTCCGGGCAGAGCAAGGTTTTGCCGGTAAAAGCAGATTATCACTTGGGTTCTGCCCTGGCTTGCGGTTAAAATACCGGCAACGAACAGGGATCTGCCTATGACGATACCAATAAACAAGGCATTACCAGCAGCCAGCCGGCTGGTGCTGGGTTGTATGGGGCTGGGCGGGGGCTGGAACAATACGCCGCTGAACCGTCAGGATGAACAACAGGCTTTTGCACTCATTGACAGCGCACTGGAAGCCGGTATTACGGTATTTGACCATGCCGACATCTATACCTTTGGTAAAGCCGAAACCGTGTTTGGCCGCTACCTTAACGCTTTTCCGCAGCGACGTGAACAGCTGCTGCTGCAATCAAAGTGCGGAATCAAGCTGGCAACTGAGCAGCAGCCAGGCTATTACGATTTAAGCCAGCAGGCGATTTTAACTGCCGTAGATGGCATTCTTAGCCGCTTACAAACTGACTATCTTGATATATTGTTACTGCATCGGCCCGATCCTCTGTTAGAGCCAGCCGAAATTGCTGCCGCCTTCACGCAACTGCTGCAACAGGGCAAGGTTCGCCACTTTGGCGTCTCCAATATGGCCTGGCCGCAACTGCAATTGCTCCAGCATTATCTACCAATGCCGTTGCGGGTTAATCAACTGGAAATGAGCCTGCAGCGGCATCATTTTATTGAAGAGACCTTGCTCACCGGGATGGCCGAAGGTGCCAGCCGGCATTTTGGTTATGGTACGGTGGAATATTGTCAGCAGCAGGATATACAAATCCAGAGCTGGGGCAGTCTGGCGCAAGGGCGCTATAGCCAGGCGCAGCCAGATGAATCTGCTGCTGAGCAACAAACCCGCCTGCTGGTGAGCCGTTTGGCTGCTGAATATCAGGTGGCACCTGAAGCCATAGTGCTGGCCTGGTTGCTGCGCCATCCGGCGCAGATCCAGCCGGTAATAGGCACCAGCAAAGTTGAGCGCCTGCAAGCCGCAGTGCAGGCTCAGCATATCAGCCTAAGTCGTCAGCACTGGTATCAGCTGTATATTGCTGCCCGTGGTGCCGCTTTACCTTGAGTCTGTTGCCATGCTGAACCGCTTCGCCAATCCAATCTTGTTTTTGCTGATGCTGTTAGTCTGTACTACGGTTCCGGCGGCTGACAGGGTTTTTGGGCAATTACATCAACGGGTATGGAATACTGAGCATGGTTTGCCGCAAACCTCAGTGGTGGATATTACGCAGGATCCGGCCGGCTATATCTGGGTAGCGACTGAAGGTGGCCTGGCGCGCTTTGATGGTAACCAATTTCAGGTATTCAATGCCCAGAATACCGAGTTACTCAGCAACCCCTTGTTGCGGTCGTTACATACTACTGCGGCAGGTGAATTACTGATTGGCAGCTCCGATAAACTGATCCGCTATCAGCAGCAAGAGTTTCAGGAGCTGACGCTTGACGGGCGCAGCGTTGGCAGTGTGGAGGCAATGGCTGAAAACAGCCAGGGGCAGGTGTTTATTGCCGCTGAGCAGCTGCTGGTATGGCAACAGGGGCAGCTCAGTGTACTGCCGGTACCAGGCCGGCCGGTAAGCAGTTTACTGGCGGAAGGTGATCGCTTATGGCTCGGCGGCCCAGGTTATCTGGCACTGTGGCAAAATGACGAATATCAATTGGTTGCCGAAGTAGAACAAGCAGGCTGGCTGATTACCGAGATGGTGAGCACGGCCTCTGGGTTACTGCTCGCCACCCCGCAAGGACTATGGCAATATCAGCACGGGCAGTTAAGTCCGGCGCAGCAGCAGATCGCAGATGAGGTGTTGCTGTTGTACCAACAGCAGGACAACTTATGGATTGCTACCTATCAGGAGTTACGGCAGTACCGGGGACAACAACTGCTGTCGGTGACCGATTTACGGCAACACAGTAAGCTTGGCTGGTTGGTGTCGGCGTTTGAAAGCCGTGAGGGTTTTCTGTGGTTTGGCAGCAAAACCCATGGCTTGCTGCGTTTTCGCGCTGATGCGACGACTAATTATGGCGTAGCATCCGATTTGCCTGATCCCTATGTCTGGGCGCTGCAAGAGGCCGGCAATGAGCTGTTAGTCGGCTACAATGGCGGTCTGGCGGCATTTGACGGTGAGCGCTTTACCAGCAAAGTGGCGCCGGCGTTACTGTCACATCATGTGGTGTATTCGTTATTTCGTGAGACGGACGGCACCATTTGGGCAGGAACCCGGCGTGGTTTAAATAAAATCAGTGCGGATTATCAGCAGGTGCAGCGCTTTAGCGCACTTGACCATATTCAGATTAACGGTATTGCGCAGCGACGCGATGGTAGTATCTGGGTGGCAACCTTTGACGGTTTATACCGGATCTTACCGCACAGTGATCAGCCTGAGTTGATGACGCCTTCCCTTGGCTTACCGGCAAATCGCTTTCGGATCATTTTAACCGATAGTCAGGATCGCTTATGGCTGGGGACGCCCAACGGTGCCTATGTCTGGGATGGTTTACAGCTGAAAAAAATAAGCGATCCCCGGCTTGATGGTGTTTACGTGACCTTTATTACCGAGTTAGCGGATGGCCGGATCTTGCTTGGCACCCTGCAACATGGTTTTGCTTTTGAAGATGGTCAGGGGGGCTGGCAGCACATTACGCCGGAGCAGGGGTTGCCGTCAAATGATGTCATTTATCTGGCCGAAACCGACCGCGGCCTGATTATCGCCAACTTTAATGGCGTATACCGGCTCAGCTCAGCGGTGCTGACTGAGGGAGAGCTGCAAGCACGGATCATTATCGATGATATCGGTCCTGAGGCCGGCGTTGATGGCTTGCGCTGCTGTAATGGTGCCGGTAATAGTAAAGGAGCATTGTGGCAGGGTAAGGTGTATTTACCCAGTTTAAACGGTCTGGTCAGTGTAGATCTGGCTGGCCTGTCAGATCAGGTGCCGGTACCTCAGGTGTTGTTGGAGGAGATTAAGGTCGGGCAGACCTCCTGGCCACTGGCGCAGCCGCTCGTCATCGATCAGCAGAGCCGGGATCTGGTATTTAGTTTTACGGCACCGGCCTACTACCGGCCCAGGACCTTATTATTCCGCTACCGCCTTAATGGCTATGATCAGCAGTGGACGACGGTCAATGACCGGCGCCAGGCGTTTTATACCAATTTACCGGCCGGTGAGTTTAGCTTTGAAGTGCAAGCCCGTTATCAGGGCGAAGGCGAGTGGAGTGCGATTGTCAGTCAGCCGTTACAGATTAAAGCGCGCTGGTATGAACAATATTGGTTTTACGTGTTGCTGGTGTTATTGGCGCTACTGGTGATCTATGGTAGCTATCGCTTGCGCCTGCAGCGGCTGGCCCGCTTGCAGCAGCAACTGGAGCGCATGGTCACAGAGCGGACGCAAGAATTAAATCAGGCCAACCAACAACTGGCGCAGCTGAACCAGCGCTTACAGTTGTTAAGTGTAACGGATGCCTTAACAGGGTTACATAACCGGCATTATTTACAACAGGTGTTGGATGCGATTCTGGCACGGGCGCGACGGCAGCAGCGGCCGTTACTCTGTTTATTATTGGATTTGGATAATTTTAAACAGGTCAATGATTTATTGGGCCATCAGGCAGGTGATGCGGTTTTACAGCAACTGGCTGCCTTGTTAAAACGCTTACTGCGGCAATCTGATCATCTGATCCGTTGGGGTGGTGAAGAGTTTTTAATTATCCAGGAGCAGCAGGATGAGCCACTGGCATTTCTTGGTCGCTTAATGCAAGCCATCGCAGAGGAACCCTGGACAGTGAAAGGAGAATTACCTTTTGCGATCAGTTGTTCGGTTGGCGTAGTGCAGTATCCGCTGCCGGATAACAGTAGTTGGACCTGGACTCAGGCACTGGCATTGGCAGACAAAGCTTTATATCAGGTAAAGACCCATGGCAAGGCCGGCTGGTTGATGTTAACGCCGGTTGCCAAAGCCACCGCAGCGCAAAGTTGGTTACAGCAAGATGTGTTACAACTGTTGCAAAGTGGTGGTTTTAGTTATGTTGGCAGCAGTCTGGTGAGTCAGCAGTTGCAGCAGGAGCTGGCAAGCGCAGGGCAATAATGCTCTGGCTTGCCGCTACAGGTTACATATTCGGATAGTTCGGGCCACCACCACCCTCTGGTGTCACCCAGGTGATGTTCTGGCTCGGATCTTTAATATCACAGGTTTTACAGTGAATGCAGTTTTGCGCATTGATCTGCAGTCGCGGCCCTTTATCCTGCTCTTCGACTATCTCATAAACGCCAGCCGGGCAGTAGCGCTGCGCCGGCTCAGCATACTTAGCCAGGTTCACCTGGATCGGAATGCTGGCATCTTTCAGTTTCAGATGGCAGGGTTGTTCTTCTTCATGGTTGGTATTCGACAGGTAAACCGAGCTTAAGCGATCAAAGCTGATTTGATTGTCCGGCTTCGGATACACGATAGGGCGGCAACTGGCAGCCGGTTTGAGCTGGGCGTAATCGTGCTGTTCGTCTTTTAAGGTCAGCGGTAAGCGACCACCAAACCAGTTTTGATCCAAAGTATTAAAGGCGCCGCCCCAGAAGGTACCGAATTTATGGATCGCCGGGCCGAAATTACGCGAGCGGTACAGCTCATCGTACAACCAGCTGCTTGTAAAGGCATTGGCAAAGCCGGTCAGATCCTGGCCACCGGTATCGCCGCTCAATAAGGCCTGGGCGACCACTTCGGCCGCCAGCATGCCGGATTTCATTGCGGTATGATTGCCTTTAATCTTGGCAAAGTTCAGGGTGCCGGCATCACAGCCAATTAATAATCCGCCATTAAAACTCATTTTTGGCAGGCTGTTCAGGCCGCCTTTGGCAATAGCGCGGGCACCATAGGACACGCGTTTGCCGCCTTTTAAATACTGTTTTAAAGTCGGATGCTGCTTATAGCGCTGAAACTCTTCAAAGGGGTTCAGGTAAGGGTTGCTGTAGTTCAGGTCAATAATTAAACCGACCACGACCTGCTGACCTTCAGCATGATACAGATAGCCACCGCCGCTGGCGTCATCTAAAGGCCAACCGGCAGAGTGCACCACCAAACCGGCATGATGCTGTTCGGCCGGCACATCCCAGATTTCTTTAAAGCCAATTGCATAATGCTGTGGCGACTTGCCGTCATCCAGCGCAAAGTGTTTAATCAGTTGTTTGCCCAAATGACCGCGGCAGCCTTCGGCAAACAGGGTGTATTTGGCCAGTAATGCCATGCCGGGGGTATAGCTGTCTTTGGGTTGGCCTTCGCGATCCAAGCCCATATCACCAATCAGAATACCTTTGACCGTGTTATCTTCCAGTACCAGCTCACTGGCGGCAAAGCCCGGGAAAATCTCTACACCAAGCGCTTCGGCTTGCTCCGCCAGCCAGCGGCACAGGTTAGCGGCTGAGATAATATAGTTACCGCTGTTATGCATGGTCTTAGGTACGGCAAAGCCCGGTAGCTTGCGCGCATTCTGCTCATCACTAAACAGATAGATATCATCATGGGTGACCGGGGTATTTAGCGGCGCACCGCGCTCGGCCCAATCCGGCAACAGTTCGTTCAGCGCGCGGGGTTCAAAGACGGCACCGGATAAAATATGGGCGCCGACTTCAGAACCTTTTTCTACCACACAAACACTGATTTCCTGGCCTGCGCTTTCAGCCTGTTGCTTTAAACGAATAGCAGCCGACAGACCCGCCGGGCCTGCGCCAACGATGACCACATCGTATTCCATTGCTTCTCTTTCCACCGGGTTACCTCTCTTGCGTTGGCAGGTTGGGCTGTGTTTATTGTAGAGTATGCCTGAGCTTAGCCACAGCCGCCTGTTTTGTGGATGCTATTGTTTACAGAATTTTTTATAAACATGGGAATTTATTGAGGATAGCAGGATATTGCAGGTTGACGTTAACGTCAACAGGAAGTAGATTGTCGGCCATGCTCAAAGTTATTAGTTTACCTGCACGTAAAGCAGCCCGGGCAAGGGTTGTCGCATTCAGATGAGGCCATTATGAAGATACTAGTTCCGGTAAAACGGGTTATCGATTACAACGTTAAGGTTCGGGTTAAACCGGATAACAGTGGTGTGGATCTGGCGAACGTGAAGATGGCGTTAAACCCATTCTGCGAAATTGCGGTGGAAGAAGCCGTGCGTTTAAAAGAAGCCGGCGTTGCCACTGAGGTGGTGGTGGTTAATATCGGGAATAAAGCCGCACAAGAACAGCTGCGTACCGCGCTGGCGCTGGGCGCCGATCGTGCGCTGCAGCTGGAGACTGAACTAAACCTGGATTCACTACAAGTGGCCAAGTTACTGGCCAAGGTGGTCGCAGAAGAGCAGCCACAGCTGGTGATTATGGGTAAGCAAGCGATTGACTCGGATAATAACCAAACGGCACAGATGCTGGCGGCTTTAACCGGTTTGGGGCAAGGCACCTTCGCTTCGAAAGTGGTGGTAGCAGACGGTAAGGTGCAGGTGACCCGTGAAATTGACGGTGGTCTGCAAACGGTTGCCTTGACATTGCCGGCCGTAGTATCGACGGATCTGCGTTTAAATGAGCCGCGCTATGCCTCGTTACCGAATATTATGAAAGCGAAGAAAAAGCCGCTGGATGTCAAAGCCGCCGATAGCCTGGGTGTGGCACTGGAAAGTAAGGTTAATACCCTGAAAGTGACGACACCGCCAAGCCGTCAGGCCGGGGTGAAAGTAGAAAGCGTCGCCGAATTGGTAGCTAAGTTAAAAGATGAAGCAAAGGTGATCTGATGAGCATTCTGGTAATAGCTGAACATAACAATAGTGCGCTGAAAGCGGATACCTTTAAAACCGTACAGGCTGCCAGCCAGCTCGGTGGTGAAATCCATGTGCTGGTTGCTGGTCAGGCGTGTCAGGCTGCGGCAGCTGAAGCCGCAAGCATTGCCGGTGTTAGCAAGGTATTGCTGGCCGATGCCGCGCCTTATGCGCATCAACTGGCAGAAAACGTCGCTGCTTTAGTGGCAGAGTTAGGTGCCGGGTATAGTCATATTCTGGCAGCAGCCACCACCGGTGGTAAGAATATGTTGCCACGGGTGGCAGCACTGTTAGATGTGGCGCAAATTTCTGACATTATCGCCATTGAAAGTGCTGATACCTTTGTGCGGCCAATCTATGCCGGTAATGCTATTGCTACGGTGCAATCGGCTGATGCCATTAAAGTATTGACGGTTCGTAGTGCGGCCTTTGCTGCGGCTGCTACCGGCAATAACGCGCCTATTGAAGCCGTTTCTGTGGTTAAAGATTTAGGCGTATCCAGCTTTGTTGCCGAAGAGCTGACCAAATCAGAGCGGCCGGAGCTGACGGCCGCCCGGGTGATTATCTCCGGTGGTCGGGGCATGCAAAATGGCGAGAACTTTGCGCTGTTAAATGGGATTGCCGATAAGCTGAACGCGGCCATTGGTGCCTCGCGCGCTGCGGTCGATGCCGGCTTTGTGCCAAATGATATGCAGGTCGGTCAGACCGGTAAAATTGTGGCGCCTGACCTGTATATTGCCGTCGGTATTTCTGGCGCTATCCAGCATCTGGCTGGTATGAAAGACTCAAAAGTGATCGTCGCTATCAACAAAGATCCGGAAGCGCCGATTTTCCAGGTTGCCGATTATGGTCTGGTTGGCGATCTCTTTAGCGTATTACCGGAGTTGGAAGCTGCGCTCTAAGCCGGTAAAACCTGATGCCCAACTAAGCCAGCCTCGCCGCTGGCTTTTTTTATGCGTGCGCCGGG
>NZ_LCWL01000025.1:0-17552 GCF_001441695.1 Alishewanella sp. WH16-1
TCCGCAAGGGGCCTTTTTTGTTTCTGAAACTTTATTCAAACACTTGTTTGAATTGTCACCCTATGCCATAGTTCTCACTCATCCGTCCAGTTTAGGAGACTAGCATGAGTCTGTATCAGGCCCCCCTCAATGATATTAACTTTAACCTGTTTGATGTTTGGCAATTGGATCAGTACTGGCAACAGCAGCCACAGTTACAGGAGTTAATCGAGGTTGATACAGCGAAAGCTATCCTTGAAGAAGCGGCAAAAATTTGTGAGCAACAGCTGGCACCCTTTAGTAAGCTCGCTGATCAGCAGGGAGCCAAACTTAACGAGGGTAAAGTTACTGTACCAGAGCATTACCATAATGCTTACCAGAGCCTTAGCGAAGGCGGTTGGACCGGTTTAAGCGGCGATCCTGAGTACGGTGGCATGGGGATGCCCAAGGCCTTGTCGATGATGGTCGATGAAATGCTCTGTAGTGCAGATATCGCGTTTTCACTTTACCCTGGACTGACTGCCGGCGCTTGTGTTGCGTTACTGCAACATGCAGATGATGCGACCAAAGCACTATACCTGCCAAAACTCTATAGCGGTGAATGGTCGGGTACTATGTGTCTGACCGAAGCCCATGCCGGCTCAGATCTGGGCATTATGCGTACTACGGCTAAGCCGGCAGCGGATGGCAGCTATCGAATTAGCGGTAGCAAAATCTTTATCACCGCCGGTGAACATGATCTTACCCGCAACATTATCCACCTGGTGCTGGCCAAATTACCGGACGCTCCAGCAGGCAGTAAGGGTATCTCCCTATTTCTGGTGCCGAAGTTTTTACTCAACGTAAACGGAGATCCGGCCGATCGCAATAACGTCAGTGTCGGCTCTATCGAACACAAAATGGGTATTAATGGCTCGGCAACCTGTGTGCTGAATTTTGATGGCGCTACCGGTTATCTGATTGGTGAACCCCACCGCGGTTTGGCCTGTATGTTTACCATGATGAATTACGAGCGGTTGTCGATGGGTAGCCAGGGATTGGGAGCGGCAGAACGCGCTTACCAAAATGCGTTGGCCTACGCTAAAGACCGTTTACAGGGGCGAACCGTTGGGCGCGACCCCAATACAGCGGATCCTATCCTTGGACATCCGGATGTCAGAAGGATGTTACTGAATATTAAAGCCATTAATGAAGCTGGCCGTACCTTCGCAACCTGGGTAGCCAGTTTGCTCGACAAAGCCAAATACGACAACTGTAAAGTATCGGCCGATCGTGCCAACTTGCTAACGCCTATTACTAAGGCCTTTATGACCGACCGTGGTTTAGAGGCCTGCGTCACCGCACAGCAAGTATTCGGCGGCCACGGCTACGTTAAAGAGTGGGGTATGGAGCAACTGGTGCGGGATGTACGGATTGCCCAGATTTATGAGGGGACAAATGGTATACAGGCGCTGGATTTTGCCCTGCGCAAAGTAGCGGCCGATCAGGGCGGCGTGCTGCAGCAGCTGTTGACAGAGATCCATACCGAGGTCAGTACGCAGCCCAATGCCGCTTCTGAACTACTGTTAACTGTCGTGGCTCAGTTACAGGGTTGTGTTACAGCTCAGCTGGCAAAGGATACGACGCAACAGGCGCTGGATGCCTGTGATCTGCTGGATGCGGTAGGCTATGTACTCTATGGTTATATGTGGTACAAGAATCTAGTAGCGTTGGATAACGAAAAACATAGCGCCGATTTTATTGCCGCTAAACAAGGTGCGGCACACTGGTATCTGCGTCGGGTAATGCCAAAAGTGCAGGCATTGTTTTCCCAGCTGAGCGCCGATGGCAGCGCCGCGCTGCAACTGACAGACGATCAGTTCTAAGATGTGATTGGTCATACTATTGATCGTTTTATAATCAATGCTTGCAATATCGGCTTGGGTGTATATAATACGCCGCCAGTCGATATGATTCTGGCTGGTACGAACACCGGTAAGTCCTGTTAGGCAGCGTGTTTGTTTATAAGCTCCCGATTGGGGAGCACTTGAAACTAGGTGCATAGGCAAAGCCAAAATGGCTGCTTGCTTATGTTTATTTTTGCTCTTTTTGCTCTTTGAGGCTTTGATACAATGAGTAATCAAAGGATACGCATCCGTCTGAAAGCGTTCGATCACCGCTTGATCGATCAGTCAACTATGGAAATCGTTGACACAGCTAAGCGTACTGGCGCCCAGGTTCGTGGTCCAATTCCACTGCCAACACGTCAGGAACGTTTTACTGTTCTGATTTCTCCTCACGTCAATAAAGATGCGCGTGACCAGTACGAAATCCGTACTCACAAGCGTTTAATCGACATCGTGGAACCAACTGAAAAAACAGTTGATGCGCTGATGCGTTTAGATCTGCCAGCTGGCGTTGACGTTCAAATCAGCCTGGGCTAATCAGACAGGTTTTTAGAGAGGTTTAGGAAATGGCTATCGGTCTTATCGGTCGTAAAGTGGGTATGACTCGCGTCTTCACAGAAGATGGCGTTTCTATCCCAGTAACCGTAATCGAAGCAACACCAAACCGCGTTACTGCTGTTAAAACTGAAGAAGTTAACGGTTATAACGCGCTGCAAGTAACTACTGGTGCAGTTAAGGCAAGCCGCCTGAACAAACCAGACGCAGGTTTCTTTGCAAAAGTCGGTGTAGAGGCGGGTCGTGGTCTGTGGGAATTCCGCCTGCAGAATGACGAAGGCGCTGACATCACTGTTGGTAGCGAGATTACTGTCGAAATTTTCGCAGAAACAAAGAAAGTAGATGTAGTAGGTACATCTAAGGGTAAAGGTTTTGCTGGCGCGATCAAGCGCTGGAACTTCCGTGCCCAGGATGCTACGCACGGTAACTCCTTATCACACCGTGCCCCTGGTTCAATTGGTCAAAACCAATCACCAGGTAAAGTATTCAAAGGTAAGAAAATGGCTGGTCACTTAGGTAACGAGCGCGTCACCGTGCAATCGTTAGAAGTGGTTCGTGTTGATGCAGAGCGTAACCTGCTGTTAGTAAAAGGCGCAGTGCCTGGTGCTATCGGTGGTGACGTGATCGTTAAACCAGCTGTTAAAAGCTAACGTCTGAGGAGAGAAGTGATGGAATTAGCATTACGAGACGCTCAAGGCGTTCTTGAAGTTTCCGAAGCTACCTTTGGACGTGAGTTTAACGAAGCTCTGGTACATCAGGTAGTCGTTGCTTATGCAGCTGGCGCCCGTCAGGGTACCCGTGCGCAACTGACCCGTTCAGAAGTACGTGGTGGCGGCAAGAAGCCATGGCGTCAAAAAGGTACTGGCCGTGCTCGTGCTGGTACAATCCGCAGCCCAATTTGGCGCAGCGGTGGTGTGACTTTTGCTGCTAAGCCGCAGGATCACAGCCAAAAAGTTAACCGTAAAATGTATCGCGGTGCGATTCAAAGCATCCTGTCTGAATTAGTTCGTCAGGAGCGCTTAATTGTTGTTGAGAACTTTGGCGTTGAATCACCAAAGACTAAAGACTTAACAGCAAAACTGAAAGCGATGGATTTAAAAGACGTTCTGATCGTAACTAACGAAGTAGACGAGAACCTGTTCCTGTCTGCCCGTAACCTGTACAAGGTTGACGTACGTGACGTACACGGTATCGATCCGGTCAGCTTAATCGCATTCGACAAAGTGTTAATGACTGCTGCTGCAGTTAAACAACTTGAGGAGCTGTTAGCATGATCCGTGAAGAACGTTTACTGAAAGTGATTCTGGCTCCGCACGTTTCTGAAAAGAGCACTAACGCGGCAGAAAAACACAACACTATCGTTTTCAAAGTGGCCACTACTTCTACTAAAGCTGATATTAAAGCTGCCGTAGAAAAACTGTTTGAAACAGAAGTAGTAGGTGTTCGTACTGTTAACGTTAAGGGTAAGACCAAGCGCACTGGTATGCGCATGGGCAAGCGTAGCGACTGGAAAAAGGCCTACGTCACTCTTAAAGAAGGCAGCGAAATCGATTTTGTTGGCGGCGCTGAGTAAGAAGAGGAGTTAGGAAATGGCACTTGTTAAGTGTAAACCTACGTCACCAGGTCGTCGCCACGTATTAAAAGTGGTTAACCCTGACCTGTACAAAGGCAAGCCTTATGCACCTTTGTTAGAGAAGAACGTTAAGACTGGTGGTCGTAACAACAACGGTCGTATCACTACCCGTCATATCGGTGGTGGTCATAAACAGCATTACCGCGTTGTTGACTTCAAACGCACTAAAGACGGTATTCCGGCTAAAGTAGAGCGTTTAGAGTACGATCCAAACCGTACCGCTAACATTGCATTAGTATTGTATGCAGACGGTGAACGTCGTTACATCCTGGCACCGAAAGGTCTGAAAGCAGGTGATGCGGTGGTTTCTGGTGTTGATGCACCAATCAAACCAGCCAACACCTTACCACTGCGGAATATTCCAGTGGGCCAGGTAGTACATAACATCGAAATGAAACCAGGTAAAGGTGGTCAGCTGGCTCGTTCAGCAGGCGCTTTCGCTCAGATCCTGGCTCGTGACGGTGAGTATGTAACTCTGCGTCTGCGTAGCGGCGAAGTACGTAAAGTATTAGCTGACTGCCGTGCAACCATCGGTGAAATCGGTAATGCCGAACACATGTTACGTCAGTACGGTAAAGCGGGCGCAATGCGCTGGCGCGGTATCCGTCCTACCGTACGTGGTGTGGTAATGAACCCGGTAGATCACCCGCACGGTGGTGGTGAAGGTAAAACTTCAGGTGGTCGTCACCCAGTTACACCTTGGGGCGTACCAACTAAAGGTTACAAGACTCGTTCAAACAAGCGTACTGATAAACTGATCGTACGTCGTCGTGATAAATAATTTGTGAGGAATTGCCATGCCACGTTCTCTCAAGAAAGGTCCATTTATCGACCTTCACTTGCTGAAGAAGGTAGAGAAAGCGTTGGAAAGCGGTGACAAGAAGCCTATTAAGACTTGGAGCCGTCGTTCAATGATCATACCTGATATGATCGGTTTGACCATCGCTGTCCATAATGGTCGTCAACATGTACCTGTGTTCGTCTCAGAAGAGATGATTGGTCACAAGTTAGGTGAATTTGCACCTACTCGTACCTATCGTGGTCATGCCGCCGACAAAAAGGCCAAGAAGCGTTAAGGGGTAAATAATGCAAGCATTAGCGAAACACAAATTTGCCCGTTCTTCTGCTCAAAAAACTCGTCTGGTTGCTGACCAGGTGCGTGGTTTGCCAGTAGATAAGGCGCTGAACGTACTGACTTACAGCCCGAAAAAAGCTGCTGAGTTAGTTAAAAAGGTTCTTTTATCAGCCATTGCCAACGCTGAGCACAATGAAGGCGCGGATATCGACACGCTGAAAGTTAAGACCATCTTCGTTGATGAAGGTCCGTCTATGAAGCGTATCAAACCACGTGCTAAAGGTCGTGCTGATCGTATCGTCAAGCGTACTAGCCACATTACTGTGGTTGTAGCTGATAACTAGGAGTGAGAAATGGGACAGAAAGTACATCCTAATGGTATTCGCCTAGGTATCACTAAGCCATGGAGCTCAACCTGGTTCGCGAATACAAAAGACTTCCCGGATTTCCTGAACGGTGACTACAAAGTTCGTCAGTACCTGACTAAAGAACTGAAAGCTGCCTCAGTAAGCCGGATTGATATTGAACGTCCTGCGAAAAGCATCCGTGTGACTATCCACACTGCTCGTCCAGGCGTGATCATCGGTAAAAAAGGTGAAGACGTTGAGAAGATCCGTAAGCAAGTAGCCGCTATCGCTGGCGTACCTGCTCAGATCAATATCTCTGAGATCCGTAAGCCAGAGCTGGACGCGAAATTAGTTGCTGATTCAATCAGCAGCCAGTTAGAGCGTCGCGTAATGTTCCGTCGTGCGATGAAGCGCGCGGTACAAAACGCTATGCGGATTGGTGCTAAAGGTATCAAGGTTCAAGTAAGCGGCCGTTTAGGCGGTGCTGAAATTGCCCGTGATGAATGGTACCGCGAAGGTCGTGTGCCACTGCACACCCTGCGTGCCGACATCGATTACAATACCTCAGAAGCACTGACTACTTACGGTATCATTGGTGTGAAAGTGTGGATTTTCAAAGGTGAGATCTTAGGTGGTCTGCCTCTGCAAAATAACGCCAACAACGCCAACAATAACAACCAGCCTAAAGCGCCGAAAAAACCGGCTCGTAAGGCTAAGTAGGGGTATTGAGCGATGTTGCAACCAAAACGTACAAAATTCCGGAAAGTGCACAAAGGCCGTAACCGCGGTTTATCACTGGTAGGTGATAAAGTTAGCTTCGGTACTTTCGCACTGAAATCTGTAGAGCGTGGTCAACTGACTTCACGTCAAATTGAATCTGCACGTCGTGCTATGACGCGGGCTGTTAAGCGTGTTGGTAAGATCTGGATCCGTGTGTTCCCGGACAAACCAATTACTGCTAAGCCGCTTGAAGTACGTATGGGTAGTGGTAAAGGTTCTGTTGAGTACTGGGTATGCCAGATTAAACCTGGCAAAGTACTGTACGAAATGGACGGTGTGTCTGAAGAGTTAGCGCGCCACGCGTTCTCACTGGCTGCTGCTAAGCTGCCATTTAAGACAACCTTTGTAACGCGGACGGTAATGTGATGAAAGCCAGCGAATTGAAAACCAAAAGTGTTGAAGAGTTAAACACTGAATTATTAGGTCTGTTACGTGAGCAGTTTAACCTGCGCATGCAAGCAGCTACTGGTCAGTTAGCTCAGACTCACTTATTGAAGCAGGTGCGTCGTGATATCGCGCGCGTTAAGACCATCTTAACCGAGAAGGCAGGTGCGTAATGACCGAAACTAATATCCGTACACTGCAAGGTAAAGTGATCAGCAACAAGATGGATAAATCTATCACCGTTGCGATCGAGCGTCAGGTGAAACACCCAATTTATGGTAAGTTCATCAAGCGCACCACCAAGCTGCACGTACATGACGAAAACAATCAGTGTAAAGAAGGCGACGTAGTCACTATTCGTGAGTGCCGTCCACTTTCTAAGACTAAGTCTTGGACTCTGGTTGCTGTAGTTGAAACAGCTGCTGAGTAAATCTCAGTAAACTGGAAACGGCTCCCTTGGGAGCCGTTTTTGTTTTTACAGACAGTGATTTTGAAGTGGCGGTACAGCATTGACCAAGCCGAATTGTTTTTATTTTAAACTACCACTTTTCAATAACTGCTGTTATAATCACGCGCCCTTCCTTTAGGGAGGGTTTTTATTATCGTAAGCAGCGTAATCCGAGAGGGTTACATAGTAGAGTAGCGGAGCACTAAGATGATCCAGATGCAATCTATGCTGGAAGTCGCAGACAACAGCGGCGCGCGCAGCGTAATGTGTATTAAGGTCTTAGGTGGTTCGCATCGCCGTTATGCTGCAATTGGTGACGTCATCAAAGTTACTGTGAAAGAAGCAATTCCTCGCGGTAAAGTGAAAAAAGGTGATGTTCTGAATGCAGTGGTGGTGCGTACAGCTAAAGGCGTACGTCGTCAGGACGGGTCATTAATCCGTTTTGATCGTAATGCAGCAGTGTTGTTAAACAACAAGCTGGAACCGATCGGCACCCGTATTTTCGGGCCTGTTACACGTGAACTTCGTGGTGATAAATTCATGAAGATCGTGTCTCTGGCACCAGAAGTACTGTAAGGAGTCAGCATGGCTAGCAAAATCCGTCGTGATGACGAGGTAATTGTTCTTACTGGTAAGGACAAAGGTAAGCGCGGCAAAGTGACTAAAGTTTTAGTTTCTGAAAACCGTGTTTATGTTTCAGGCGTGAATCTGGTTAAAAAGCACCAGAAACCTGTTCCGGCTATTAACCAGCCAGGCGGTATCGTCGAGAAAGAAGCCTCAATTCATGTTTCAAACGTAGCGATTTTTAACCCTAAAACGGGTAAAGCTGATCGCGTAGGTTTCCGTTTTGAAGATGGCAAAAAAGTCCGTTTCTTCAAATCGAATAACGAAGTAATTTAATTGCTATTGGAGTAATACGATGGCGAAACTGCATGAGATTTACAAAGACACCGTAGTCCCAGAACTGATGAAACAGTTCGGCTACACCAGCGTCATGCAAGTCCCTCGGATTGAAAAAATCACACTCAACATGGGTGTGGGTGAGGCCGTAGCTGACAAAAAGATCCTTGAGAACGCGGTAGCTGATTTAACAGCTATCTCTGGCCAAAAGCCATTAGTGACCAAGGCTCGTAAGTCGGTAGCAAGCTTCAAAATCCGTCAAGGCTACCCTATTGGCGCAAAAGTGACCCTGCGCGGCGAGCGTATGTGGGATTTCTTAGAGCGTTTAGTCTCTATCGCTATCCCGCGTATCCGTGACTTCCGTGGCGTAAGCTCGAAGTCATTCGATGGCCGTGGTAACTACAGTATGGGCGTACGTGAGCAAATCATTTTCCCTGAAATCGATTACGATAAAGTAGATGCAGTACGTGGTTTAGATATCACTATTACTACAACTGCTCGTAGCGATGACGAGGGTCGTGCATTACTTGCCGCGTTCAACTTCCCGTTCAAGAAATAAGGTGTAGGGTCATGGCAAAACAATCAATGAAAGCACGTGAATTAAAGCGTGCACAACTGGTAGCCAAGTTCGCTGCTAAGCGTCATGAACTGAGAGATCTGATTGCTAATCCGGCCACTTCTGATGAAGACCGTTGGGCTGCAGTTCTTAAGTTACAGACGTTGCCGCGTGATTCAAGCCCATCACGTCAACGTAATCGTTGCCGTGTAACAGGTCGTCCACACGGTTATCTGCGCAAGTTCGGTATGAGCCGTATCAAGGTTCGTGAAGCTGCAATGCGCGGTGAAATTCCTGGCCTTCGTAAGGCTAGCTGGTAAGAATCACGGGAGTAACGAGCTATGAGTTTGCAAGATCCAGTAGCGGATATGTTTACTCGCATCCGTAACGGCCAAGCGGCTAACAAAGTTGCGGTTAAAATGCCTTCTTCAAAACTGAAGACGGCAATTGCGAAAGTATTAAAAGACGAAGGTTACATCGCCGATTTCGCGGTATCTGGTGACGTTAAGCCAGAGCTGGAAGTGACATTAAAGTACTTCCAGGGCAAATCTGTAATTGAAACTATCGATCGTGTTAGTCGTCCAGGCCTGCGAATCTATAAGAAGAGCGGCGAATTACCAAAAGTAATGGGCGGTTTAGGTGTGGCCATCGTGTCAACATCTAAAGGACTAATGACTGACCGTGCTGCGCGCAAGGTTGGTATCGGTGGCGAAATCATCGGCTACGTAGCGTAACGGAGGTAGTAATCTATGTCTCGTGTTGCTAAGGCCCCAGTCACTCTGCCAGCAGGCGTTTCTGTAACGCAAACTGGTCAGGTAGTGGCACTGAAGGGTAAAAACGGCGAGTTAACATTAAATGTTAACCCAGCGGTTGAGATCGTTGTTGATGGTAACGTACTGCGTACTGTACCACGCGAAGGTTTCGAAAACGCTAACGCACAAGCGGGTACTGCCCGTGCACTGTTGAACAGCATGGTTATCGGTGTAACTGACGGTTTCACCCAGAAGCTGGAATTAGTCGGTGTAGGTTACCGTGCTAAAGCTGAAGGCAAGGTATTAAACCTGAGCCTGGGCTTCTCGCATCCGGTAGCGTTTGAGGTACCAGCAGGTATCACAATCGAAACACCTACTCAGACCGAGATCCTGGTTAAAGGCGCTGATAAGCAGTTAGTTGGTCAGGTATCTGCCAACATCCGGGCATATCGTAAACCAGAGCCTTACAAAGGCAAGGGTGTACGTTATGCGAATGAAAACGTGCGTCGTAAAGAAGCGAAGAAAAAGTAAGGTAGGACGATGGATAAGAAACTTGCTCGTCTGCGTCGTGCCAAACGCGTCCGCAGAAATATTATCGAACAAGGTGCGAATCGCCTGGTGGTACACCGTACCCCACGTCACATCTACGCTCAGCTTATCGCACCAAATGCTGAAGTGATTGCAGCTGCTTCTACCGTAGAAGCCTCTATTGCAGAGTCACTGAAGTACACTGGTAACGTAGAAGCGGCCAAGGCTGTAGGTAAAGCGATCGCCGAACGTGCAGTAGCCAAAGGCGTTACTGCTTGTGCTTTTGACCGTAGCGGTTTCCGCTACCATGGTCGCGTGCAGGCGTTAGCAGACGCAGCGCGTGAAGCCGGTCTTCAGTTCTAGGAGTAGCTCATGGCTAACGAAGAAGTTAAACAACAATCTGACTTACAAGAGAAGCTTGTTGCTGTTAACCGCGTGTCAAAAGTGGTAAAAGGTGGTCGTATTTTCAGCTTCACCGCTCTGACTGTGGTAGGCGATGGCAATGGCCGTGTTGGTTTCGGTTATGGTAAAGCGCGTGAAGTTCCAGCTGCAATTCAAAAGGCAATGGAAAAAGCCCGCCGCAACATGACTCAGGTTGAATTAAATGGTAACACACTGCACCACCCAACTAAGGGTGTGCACTCAGGTTCGAATGTTTATATGCAGCCAGCTGCAGAAGGTACAGGTTTGATCGCCGGTGGTGCTATGCGTGCCGTGCTGGAAGTCGCCGGTATCCAGAACATTCTGTCTAAGTGTTACGGTTCAACCAACCCAATTAACGTAGTTCGCGCCACTATCAACGCGCTGGCGGCTGTCAAGTCACCAGCTCAGGTAGCGGCAAAACGCGGTTTACGCGTTGACGATATTCTGGGGTAATTTGCCATGGCGAAGAAAACAATTAAAGTCACCCAAGTGAAGTCTAGCATCGGTCGTTTACCGAAGCACAAGGCTTCATTACTGGGTCTGGGTTTACGTCGTATCGGTCACACCGTTGAAGTTGAAGATACTCCTTCAGTTCGCGGTATGATCAACGCCGTTTACTACATGGTTAAAGTGGAGGAGTAACAGATGTTATTAAATACTCTTGCTCCAGCACCAGGTGCCAAGAAAGAAAAGCGCCGTCTGGGCCGTGGTATCGGTTCTGGCTTAGGTAAAACCGGTGGCCGTGGTCACAAAGGTTTAAAATCACGCTCTGGCGGTAAAGTACGTCCAGGTTTCGAAGGCGGTCAAATGCCTCTGAAGCAGCGTTTACCTAAGTTCGGTTTCACTTCTCTGAAATCTCTGGTTTCTGCTGAAGTACGTTTACACGAAATCGCTGCTGTTAATGGTGATGTGGTAGATTTAGCCTCTTTAATGGAAGCTAACATCATTGCCCGCACTGTGAAGTTCGCTAAAGTTGTGCTGTCTGGCGAGATCACTCGTCCAGTAACCGTTAAAGGTTTAGGCGTAACTAAAGGCGCGCGTGCAGCTATCGAAGCCGCTGGCGGTAAAGTCGAAGAATAATAAGGATAGTACGCAATGGCTAAACCAGGTTCGGACTCAAGAGCAGCAAAAGGTGGATTCAGTGAGCTGAAATCTCGCCTGTTGTTTGTGCTTTTAGCCATAATCGTATTTCGATTAGGGTCCTTTGTGCCAATTCCTGGAATTGACGCCACCGTGCTAGCTCAGTTATTCGAGCAACAAAGAGGCACCATCGTTGAAATGTTTAACATGTTCAGCGGTGGTGCACTTGAGCGTGCTTCTGTGTTTGCGTTAGGTATTATGCCTTACATTTCAGCCTCAATCATTGTGCAGTTGTTGACGGTAATGCATCCGGCAATGGCTGAACTGAAGAAAGAGGGTGAAGCTGGCAAGCGCAAAATTAACCAGTACACACGCTACGGTACCTTAGCATTAGCGATCTTACAGTCTATTGGTATAGCTACTGGCTTACCCAATATGATGCCAGGGTTAGTGATTAACCCAGGCTTTGCATTTTACTTTACCGCGGTAATCAGCTTGGTTACCGGTACCATGTTCTTGATGTGGTTAGGTGAGCAAATTACAGAGCGCGGCATTGGTAACGGTATTTCGCTGCTAATTTTCACCGGTATTGTTGCTGGCTTCCCGTCTGCCATTGGTCAGACGATTGAGCAGGCACGTCAGGGCGATTTGCACTTTTTACTGTTAGTAGCGATTGGCGTGATCGTCATTGCGATTACCTGGTTCGTAGTGTTCTTTGAACGCGGCCAGCGTCGTATAGTGGTTAACTACGCAAAGCGTCAGCAAGGCCGTCAGGTATTTGCCGCGCAAAGCAGCCATTTACCGTTAAAGGTCAATATGGCCGGTGTTATTCCACCGATCTTTGCCTCTAGCATTATTCTGTTCCCTGGCACTATTGCCAGTTGGTTCGGTTCAGGTGAAGGTATGCTAGCGAATTTCCTTCAGGAACTCTCGCTGACATTATCTCCGGGACAACCGCTGTACATGATGTTATACTCAGCAGCGATTATTTTCTTCTGTTTCTTCTATACAGCGTTGGTGTTCAATCCACGCGATACAGCTGACAACCTGAAGAAGTCCGGTGCCTTTATTCCTGGTATCCGTCCTGGTGAACAGACATCAAAATACATTGATAAAGTGATGACACGGTTAACCCTTGCTGGTGCCCTGTACATTACCTTTATTTGTTTGGTTCCTGAGTTCATGATGGTAGCGTGGAACGTACAGTTCTACTTTGGCGGTACATCATTACTGATTATCGTTGTTGTTATCATGGATTTCATGGCACAGGTACAGACCCATCTGATGTCGCATCAGTATGATTCTGTGCTGAAAAAGGCAAATCTTAAAGGCATAGGCCGTTAAGATATTTTGCGGAGTTAAGTTATGAAAGTACGAGCTTCCGTTAAGAAGATCTGCCGTAACTGCAAAGTGATCAAACGTAATAACGTCGTTCGCGTAATTTGCAGTGAGCCGAAGCACAAACAACGCCAAGGTTAATAGCAGAAAATTACGATAAGGCGGGCTGAACTTTAGTTTAGCCCCTTTATTGTTTGCAATATGAGCGCCATTTGAGTATCCTTACGGGCTTTTCAAATTGGCACCTTTTAATTTCAGATAGGAGAACGTTAGTGGCCCGTATCGCTGGCATTAACATCCCCGATAATAAACATGCAGTGATTTCACTGACTTATGTTTATGGTATCGGTAAGACCCGTGCAAAGGCTATTTTAGCTGCAGTGGGCATCGAAGAGTCAACCAAGATTGCGACCTTAAGTGACGCACAGTTAGACTCTTTACGTGACGAAGTTGCAAAATACACCGTTGAAGGTGACTTGCGTCGTGAAATCACATTAAACATTAAGCGTTTAATGGACCTGGGTTGCTACCGTGGCCTGCGCCACCGTCGTAGTCTGCCGGTTCGTGGTCAGCGCACTAAGACTAATGCGCGTACCCGCAAGGGCCCACGTAAAGCGATTAAGAAATAAGGTGATTCAACATGGCTAAAGCACCAGTTCGTACTCGTAAACGGGTAAAAAAGCAAGTTTCAGATGGTATGGCTCATATCCATGCTTCTTTCAACAACACCATTGTGACGATCACTGATCGTCAGGGCAATGCACTGTGCTGGGCAACAGCTGGTGGTTCAGGTTTCCGTGGTTCACGTAAATCTACACCATTCGCTGCTCAGGTAGCTGCAGAGCGTGCAGGTGCTGCTGCACAAGAATATGGTCTGAAAAACCTTGAAGTCTTTGTGAATGGCCCAGGCCCAGGTCGTGAATCAGCGATTCGCGCACTGAATGCCGCTGGTTACAAAATCACAAATATCACCGACGTGACGCCAATTCCGCATAACGGTTGCCGTCCACCTAAAAAACGTCGCGTGTAATCACAGCGCTTCACGGATTATTGGAGAAAGAAGATGGCAAGATATTTGGGTCCTAAGCTCAAACTAAGTCGTCGCGAAGGTACAGATCTGTTCCTGAAGAGCGGCGTGAGAGCAATCGATTCAAAGTGTAACTTAACTACAGCTCCTGGTCAGCATGGTGCCCGTCGTGGCCGTCTGTCAGACTACGGTTTACAGTTACGCGAGAAGCAAAAAGTACGTCGTATTTATGGCGTATTAGAAAAGCAGTTCCGTAATTACTACAAAGAAGCTGCTCGTTTGAAAGGTAATACCGGTGAAAACCTGTTAGCGTTGTTAGAGTCTCGCTTGGACAACGTGGTATACCGGATGGGTCTGGCCAGCACTCGTGCCGAAGCACGTCAGCTGGTAAGCCACAAAGCAATCATGTTAGATGGTCGCGTGGTGAATGTTCCATCACATACTGTATTACCTGAACAAGTTGTAGCTGTGCGTGAAAAAGCGAAGAAGCAAGCCCGTATCGGTGCTGCTTTAGAGCTGGCTGCGCAACGCGAAAAGCCAACTTGGATTGAAGTAGATATGACTAAGCTGGAAGGCGTATTCAAACGTCTGCCTGAGCGTTCAGATCTGTCTGCGGACATCAACGAACAGTTAATCGTCGAGCTTTACTCTAAGTAAAGCTAATTGTTAAGAGAGGATATATGCAGGGTTCTGTCACCGAATTCCTTAAGCCGAGATTAGTTGGTATCGAAAGGATCAACCCAACTCGTGCCAAAGTTACTTTGGAACCACTTGAGCGCGGTTTCGGGCATACCTTGGGCAACGCGTTACGTCGTATTCTGTTATCGTCTATGCCAGGTTGTGCAGTGACTGAAGTAGAGATCGACGGCGTGCTCCATGAGTACAGTGCCAAAGAAGGTGTACAGGAAGATATCATTGATATCCTTCTGAACCTGAAAGGCCTTGCCGTACGCCTGGAAGACAAAGATGAAGTCACCCTGACTTTAACGAAAAAAGGTGCCGGCCCTGTAATCGCTGGAGATATCCAGCGTGGCGACGGTGTGGTAATCGTTAATCCTGATCACGTTATCTGCAACCTGACTGGCGAAACTGAATTCAGTATGCGTCTGAAAGTTGAGCGTGGTCGTGGTTATGTGCCTGCATCAGCTCGTTTTTCCTCAGACGATGACGAACGTCCAATTGGGCGTCTGTTGCTGGATGCGTCTTTCAGCCCGGTAGAGCGTATTGCTTACACCGTTGAAGCCGCTCGGGTTGAACAGCGTACCGACCTGGACAAACTGATTATCGACATGGAAACCAACGGCACTGTTGAGCCAGAGGAAGCCATTCGTCGCGCAGCAACAATTCTGGCTGAACAGCTGGAGTTCTTTGTTGAGCTGCGTGATAAGAGTGAGCCAGAGAAACGTGAAGAGAAGCCGGAGTTTGATCCGATTCTGTTACGGCCGGTCGATGATTTAGAACTAACAGTTCGTTCTGCTAACTGCTTGAAGGCAGAGCAGATTCAGTACATCGGTGATCTGGTGCAACGTACCGAGGTTGAGTTGTTGAAAACACCTAACCTGGGTAAGAAGTCACTTACCGAAATCAAAGACGTGCTGGCATCACGCGGTTTATCTCTGGGCATGCGCCTGGAAAACTGGCCGCCAGCTAGTTTGGTAAATAAAGACTAACCAGATACCAGTTCCTGGTTTAGTGAGAAGGAATAGATCATGCGCCATCGCAAGAGTGGTCGTCAATTAAATCGGAACAGCAGCCACCGTACTGCAATGTTCCGCAACATGGCAAGCTCGTTGGTGAAGCACGAAATCATCAAAACGACTTTGCCAAAAGCTAAAGAGTTACGTCGTGTGATCGAGCCATTGATCACTTTGGCTAAGAACGACAGCGTTGCAAACCGCCGTCTGGCTTTCGCCCGTACTCGTGATAAAGAAGTAGTAGGTTTACTGTTCAATGTTTTAGGCCCGCGTTACAACGCGCGTCCAGGTGGTTACACTCGTATCCTGAAGTGTGGCTTCCGTACTGGTGACAATGCACCTATGGCTTATATTGAGTTAGTAGATCGTCCGGAAACGGCGCTGCCAGTTGAAGAAACTGCAGCTGAGTAATCGCTGACTTTAAATTGAAAAACCGGGCTTAACGCCCGGTTTTTTTATTTCTTTTGCTTAGAACAATTCGCCGCGTTCTGACCTGATAAATATTTATGCTACTGTTACCCTGAATCCAAACTTTTAATCAGGCGGAATCTATAGATGAAATTTGTCTTTAGTCTGTTATTTGCAGTAGTAACCTATCCGGTGGCTGTGGCTGCAGAGCAAGATCCCTGTCGTTATTTAGTCGCCGCCGGAAGTTGTCAACCACTACAGCCGTTGTTGGTTGAGCGGTTACAGCAGTCGTCGTTGCTTAACCAGGTGTTTAGCGATAGTGAACAGTATCAGCTGCAGATCCTATATACGCGAATCGAGAAGCCAATAAACCCAAATGAGCCGCCAAAGCTTCATTACTATCACTATCGACTGGACCCGGCACGCTACTTCTATCCGGCGAGTACTGTAAAGCTACCCTTAGCAGCATTAGCGTTACAATGGTTACACGAGCAAAACAGGCCCGAGCTAACTTTAGCGACGACTATGCTGACAGACAGTCAGCGCTCACCGCAAACAACGGCACATACTGACGAAACCAGCGAAAGCGGCTTGCCCAGCATCGGACACTATATAAAGAAGATATTACTGGTGAGTGATAATGATGGCAGTAATCGATTGTATGAGTTACTAGGTCAGCAATATATTAACCAGCAACTGCTCGCGAAGGGGTTAAATAATACCATTATCAACCACCGCCTTAGTGTGCCATTTACTGACGATGACAATCGCTATTTTAATCCGGTACGTTTTATCGATGCAGAAGGCCGGACGCTGTTGGCATTACCTGAGCGACAGATTGGGGAATCCTATAGCAACCCGGATCAACCGAAACTAGGCAAAGCTTATTATCAGCGCGGAGAGCTAATTCAGCAGCCAATGGACTTTACCTTGAAGAACCGGCAATCTTTAATTGATTTTGACGGGGTGGTGAAGCGAATCGTTATGCCGCAGCTGTTTGCAGAGCAACAACGTTTTAATATTAGCGAATCACAGCGCCAGTTTTTATTAGAGCATATGCGGAAGTTACCAAGACAAAGCAAGTATCCGGCTTTCCCGGAAGCGGAATATCCCGATACCTACGTAAAGTACTTCTTAAAAGGTGACGCACAGCAACGGCTGCCTGAATATATTCACTACCATAATAAAAATGGCCAAGCTTATGGCCACGTTATTGATGGCGCCTATGTAGAAGATACCAAACATGGGATCGCGTTCTTTCTCACCGCGATCCTCTACACCAATGCTAATCAGATCCTTAACGACGATACCTATGAGACAGATACTATAGGCCAGCCGTTCTTGCGGGAGCTGGGGACTTTGCTGTATCAGTACGAGTTAAGCCAACGTCAGCAAGCCGGCCATCACTAGCCGCAGATGTTTGCAGCAGCAAGGTTGACGGTATTTTCAACGGATCGTGTAAAAGATCGCCGGCAGCAATAAGGATCGTCTAAAAAACATCCGAACGATCCTCTTTTATGAAAAAAGATCTTGAACAAGTTTTCCGGATCTCTATAATGCGCATCCACAGACGGGGACAACGGCAACGAACTTCAAGTCTGAAAGAATCCTGAGGCAAGTGCCTCGCTTCGTAAGACGAAGCACGCTCTTTAACAATAAGCAATCAATTATCTGTGTGGGCACTTATGATGGTTTCGAAATGAAATTAATCAGAAAGTGACCAAGTAAAATTAGTCAGTGACTGAGCGCCACTTTGTTG
>NZ_LCWL01000034.1:0-17377 GCF_001441695.1 Alishewanella sp. WH16-1
TTTCTGGGGATACCTCAGGCGAGCCGGTCCATGGTTGGTTAGACTCCAAAGATGCCCTTGTTTGTCAAACAAAGCCGCTGTGATATAGACGCTGGGTAACCCGTGTTCGGTTAGATAATGTTGTTGTTGCCCGCTTTCCAGATCGACAAACCACAAACCATATTCGGAGCAAAGCCAAAGCCGGCTTGCACTCTCGGGAACCACACAATTGAAACCCTCTACTAATTCCCGGGTTCCGGTTTCTACGCGCTGCCAGCCTCGAGTTGAGGTGAGTTTATACAACCCGGAGTAACGGGTCGCTGCAAATAAAACACCATCCGGGCTTAAGGCGAGGTCATAGATTTGGTCGCCACTGTTTTCTGCCAGTTGGGTTAAATTCAGGCTGGCACTATCGGCGCCTACCTGCCAGCTAATTAACCCTCGCTGCCAAACCCCCAAATACAGCACGCCTTGCGTATCGACATGTAGCGCGGTAACCCCGCTGGGCGCCAGGCCGGTTAATTGAAATGGGGTCGGATCAAATTGCAACTGCCCATTTTTAAACTGATATAAACCGGTATCAGTCGCTAACCAGAGGGTTCCGGCCGGATACTCGGCTATCTGATAGATTTTTCGGATATTGGCTTTGGCACGAAACGGAAACTGTTGCCAATTCCCCTGACTATCCTGATAAAGCAAGGTATCCTGAGCGGCCAGCCAAAGTTTATTAGCATGATCGTGAAACAGCGCGCTGGTTAACCGGGAAGCGGCCTGACTTTTGGTTGCCGGCAAGCTAGTCGCTAACGGGCTAAACACTCTGTGCTGTGGTGTGCCGATAAACAAGCCCTGATCCCGGCTGCCAATCCATAATTGATCGTCAGCATTGACAAACAAGGTTCTAACGTCGATATCGGGTAAAAAATTATAATTATTATCCTTTGCTACCCAAGTCAGGGTTTGGGTGTCTAACAAAAATAATCCTTCGGCCGCACCAACCCAGAGTAAAGTATCACCTTGCGGATGAACCACATTAAATCTGGGTGTTGCCATTGCCGTCGGCATCGGAACTTGCTCAAAGCAATCACAGGTGTTTTGGTAACGATAAATGCCATTTGCGGAACTGGCCCACAGGCCGGAGGAAAATTGTTGTAATGCCCGTACTTCCCGCGCGCGCTCAAGTTGCAATGATGAGGATAAGGGTAAATAGTAGCGTTTTGCTGCGCTTTGATCGGCAGGCAATAATACTATGCCATCTGAAGTGGCAAACCAGATACCCTCACTCGATTCGGTTATCCACCAAATCCGGTTCTGATAAAGTGGGTGAGTGGGTTCATCAGCAGCAAAGCGGCTAATTTGATTTAGATTGCTGCTATCAATATAGTTTACGCCAGCAACGGAACCAATCCAAAGCCGGCGTTTACTGTCCATAAATAAGGTTTGCACCCGGTCGGACGCTAATGCAGCAGGATTGGCGGCATCAGCTCGAAAACGGAGTTGCAGTTGTTGTTGGGCTGAAATATAGGTTAAGCCCTGACCCCAACTGGCAAACCACATGGCGCCGTTGTCATCCAACACAAATTTATTCACATTTTGCCGGTGTTGTGTATCTTTACCGGCCGCTAACCAGTTGATGCTCTCTGCACCGTCAAAACGTAACAAACCGTCGCTATCGGTGGCTAACCACATAAACCCCGATTGATCCTGTCCAATATGGTAAACCGATGATTGTCTTGCGGTTAGTTTATCGGTTGGCGTGGTAAAAACATAATCGGTGGTGCCTAAAGCTCCACCACTACAGCAGCAGATGAGAATCAGCAGAAGACAGAACTTTAGCATTAGCGGAATAGTTAGGCAGGACGTAATTTAGTTATACCTTTTTTAATTGATCAATACAATCTGGACTAGGGACTCAGAGCTCAATCTAAGGTTAGGGTTTGCACTGGTAGCTGCTCTTGTTATGATAAAACGATGCGAATGACCATGTTTCGCAACAGGATATAAACCTCAGCAGGCCGGCTGGGGTTTGACGTCATCGAAGCGCCAACGGCCAGCGCGGTAGTTGTTGTGATTAGAATAGTCGTAGGTTGTTTGCTGGCGCTGCTGTGCTCGGTTGGCCTGGCTGCTGAGCCTAAGAATTTTGAGCAGGCCAAGGTTTCGTTAAAGCAAATCTATCAGGGCTCTGAGCGCACTTTTTATTGTGATTGCCAAATCAGTTGGGTAGGGCGCAGCGGTGGGCGAGTTGATCATCAAAGTTGTGGTTATCAAATCTACTCGCCAAAAGGTTTACCCAGTGAGGCCACGCTAGCTCGAGCTGCGCGTTCAGAAGTCGAACATGTTATTCCCATTTCCTGGGTGGGCAAACAGTTGCAATGTTGGCAAAACGGCGGGCGTAAAAACTGTCAGCAACAGGATCCACTTTTTAATCTTATTGAAGCGGACTTGTTTAACCTGACTTATGCAGTGGGTCAGGTTAATGGTTTGCGTTCTGACCTGCCTTTTGGCATGGTCGATGACAGTTTTAAAGGTCAATTTGGTAAGTGCGATATCCGGATCGATACCCGTAATCGTAAGGTGCAACCGACTGCGAGTATTCGCGGTGATATCGCCAGAATTGCCTTTTATATGGCCGATCGTTATAACCTGCGTTTAAGCCGCCAGGATCAACAACTTTACCTGGCATGGCATCAACAGGATCCGGTGTCAGCTATTGAATCGTTAAGGCATGAGCGAACTGCAGCGCTTACCGGTCGCAGTAACCCTTTTGTTAGCGGTGAAAAGCAGTGGCAATTGGGTTTTAAAACCAGTGGCATCGGATTAACTGCCGCCGGTTGGCAAAGCTTACAAAGCGCACCGGCGATAGCAAGTAGCGGTAATATGCCGGACAAGCCGCTACACGGTAACCGAAATTCAAAAATTTATCATCGCCCCGATTGTCCGAATTATATGAGTATGGCGCCGGCGAACCGGGTAGTATTCAATTCTGTCGCTGCGGCAGAACGAGAAGGCTACCGGCTGGCGGCAAATTGTCCATAACTAACGGAATTAATTACAGCTGTCCGGCTCTAACGGCTAAATCAGTAAAAGGACTAAGCTATGTTAAATAAAGAGTTCCTCAGCAAATTACTGGCCAGTGGCGGCGGTGATTTAAAACAAAGTAGTACCGGTAGTGGCGGCATTGAACAGCTGTTAAAAGGTAAAGGTGGCGCAGCACTGGCGGGCGGGGCCCTTGGCTATTTGCTGGGCAGTAAGAAAGGCCGCAAAATGGGCGGGAAAGTGCTGACATACGGTGGTTTAGCCGCACTTGGCGTACTTGCCTATAAAGCCTATGGTAACTGGCAACAGCAGCAACAAAATACGTCAGTAGCACCGCAAACCGTTGATCGCCTGCCCGAACCGGCGGCAGAGCAACATTGTAAAGCCATCCTGGTGGCCATTATTGCTGCCGCCAAAGCCGATGGCCATATCGATGAGCGGGAGCGCGAACTGATTGAGCAGGAAGTGAACCGCTTAACCGCTGATCCGGCGTTGCGCCGTTTTGTTGATACCGAGCTGAAAAAGCCGCTCGATCCGACAGCTGTGGCTGCGTTGGCAAGTACACCAGAGTTAGCCACCGAAATCTATTTAGCCAGTGTGCTGGTGATTGACGAAGAAAGCTTTATGGAACGCAGTTATCTCACCGAGTTGGCGAAGCAACTGCAATTGCCCGATGGGTTACAGCAAGAACTGCGCTCACAGGTGCGAGCCGCCGAGCAGCAACTTAGCTAAACAATGAGCCACCGGGCAAGCTAGCCGGTGGCAAGTCAAAGCGGATTAGTCCAGACCAAAGGGCGCAAAGTCCGCTTTACTGTGGCGCTCAGGCAAGCAAGGTCCGTCACCAAAATTGCGGTTAACGATATAGCCGCGTTTTACTGCCGGACGTTGGTCAATTTCTTTCGCCCAACGCAATACATGTTGATAGCTTTGCACATCTAAAAAGGTTGCAGCATTATATAACCGCCCCAGTACCAGGCCACCGTACCAGGGCCAAATCGCCATATCGGCGATGCTGTACTCATCGCCAGCTACATAACGATGCTTAGCCAATTGCTTATCTAACAGATCCAGCTGGCGCTTAGTTTCCATGGCATAGCGGTTAATTGGATATTCGTATTTCTCCGGTGCATAAGCGTAAAAATGCCCAAAGCCGCCGCCGACAAAGGGCGCGCTGCCCATTTGCCAGAATAACCAGTTCATAACTTCAGTACGAGCCGCCAGCGCTTTCGGTAAAAAAGCCTGATACTTTTCTGCCAGATAGAGCAGGATAGAGCCTGACTCAAACAAACGGATCCCAGTGCTGTGATCAAATAAGGCCGGAATTTTGGAGTTGGGGTTAAGTGCCACAAAACCACTGCTGAATTGCTCACCGTCTTTAATACTGATTAACCAGGCATCGTAGTCTGCGGCATGGCCTGCAGCCAGTAACTCTTCGAGCATAACAGTGACTTTTACGCCATTTGGTGTCGCCAGTGAATACAGCTGTAACGAATGTTCACCTACCGGCAAATTCTTTTCAAACGTCGCCCCAGAAGTTGGGCGATTAATACTGGCAAAGGTGCCACCGTTTTCAGTTTGCCATTGCCAGACTTCAGGTGGCGTGTAACGCTGTGTCATAGTAGTCTCCTGTGAGGCCTGCTGGCAGCGACGCTGCCAGATTGATGTTGTTAGTTACATCGGGTTTGCTTTTGATGCTGACAAGGGGGATAACGTGATTTTTTTCAGTTTAGTTCAGCTGCTTGTCATTTATATCACGTAGACTAAACCAGTATTTTGGAGGGAACCCCTGTATGCATAAAATTCTCCCACTCATGCTTTCGGTAATGAGTGCCACTGTGTTTGGTGCAGAAACCGAGCTTGAAAGCTGTCTGGCACTGGCCGATACTGAACGTCTGGCGTGTTATGATGAAAAAGTTAAAGCCGCGCAAAAACGTCGTTTGCAAGCGGAACGACAGGAACCTGCAATAGCGACAATGAATACCGGCGAGTCGCAAGACCCCCAGCAAAATACTGGCGCGGAAGCGGCTTTAATCCCGGTTGCTACTATCCTGCAAAGTTTGTGGGAGCTGGATGACAGTGATAAAAGAGGGACCTTCCGGGTCAGAACCTATCAGCCCAACTTTATTTTGCCGGTGCATTACAGCAGTTCGATAAACCGGCAACCACAAAGCCCAACCCGCTCTGGTGCTGAGTTTCAGGACAATTACAAGGATATCGAAGCAAAATTACAGGTATCGCTCAGAGCCAAGGTGTTGGAGGACTTTCTGCTTCCTAATGCCGATCTTTGGTTCGCTTATACCCAAACTTCAATGTGGCAACTCTGGAACTCGGAAGACTCTGCACCGTTTCGCAGCACCGACTATCAACCTGAGGTGGTCTATGTGATCCCAACACTGGATTATCTGCATAAGCTACCTTTTGGCTGGAGTATGCAGATGCTGCAACTGGGTTTTGTGCATCAATCGAATGGTCAGAGCGAGCCGTTATCCCGCAGCTGGAACCGGGTATATGCTGCAGCCGCTTTTGAGCGCGAGCAGGTAGGCTTTCAGATCAAGTTAAACAAACGTATTACCGAATCACCGTCGGAAGATGATAACCCGGACTTAACGTCTTATCTCGGCACCACAGAACTGCAACTCAATTGGTTACCTGGCCGTTCCACCGCGTCTTTAACCCGTAAAATGAGTTGGCGTGATTTCTCACGCGGCTCCTGGCAGTTGGACCTAACTTATCCGATTAATAAACAGCAACCTGATGGTTTGCGTTTACATCTACAGCTTTTTTCCGGCTATGCTGAAACGCTACTGGATTACAATCATCGGCAAAATAGTATAGGCTTAGGCGTAATGTTGTTTAATTTCTGATACCTGGGTTAACTTAGACCTTACTATTCCTCAGATGATGTTTTGTGAAAGGATCACGCATGCCGGCTAAATTTCAGATTGAACCCCGCCACTATGTGTTAATAGCAGCCTTGCTGTTAGCGGTGTATGGCAGCTACTTGTTGATTGCGCCTTACGTAGGGGCCATTGTGCTGGCATTTGTATTGTCGCTGTTATGTTTTCCGGCGCATCAGTGGATTGAAAATAAATTGCCCGGAAAAACCAATCTGGCAGCTACGATTTCCTTACTGTTAGTGGTGGTGGTGATACTGGTGCCGGCCATGTTGGTGTTTGTGGCGATCGTACAACAAGGTGTGACCTTTACCCGACAAAGCTATGCCTGGCTGGGAGAGGGCGGGGCGGAGCAGTTATTACAACACCCGTATTTACAGCAGTTATTACAAAATATGCCGGAATGGTTGCCGGAAGACGCCCTGGATTTAAGAGAAATTATCATCAAGATCAGCGAGTTTGCTGCTGGTTTTGGAGGTCAGCTGTTCACGATAAGTACCCGGTTAGTTGGCAATATTACCAGCCTGGTTTTCAGTTTTATCCTAATGTTATTTGTACTTTTTTTCCTATTACGTGATCACAATAAAATTGTCGATACCCTGCACTGGGTGCTACCGTTATCCCGCTCGCAAAAAGAAGCCTTGCTCAATGAAGCCAAAAAAGTGGCCCGTTCGGCAGTTATGGGATCCTTTCTGACTGCGATAGCACAAGGCATCGCCGGTGGTATTGCCATGGCCATCGTTGGTTTTCCGGCCTTGTTCTGGGGCACAATGATGGCATTCGCGTCTTTTATCCCCGCGGTGGGTACCGCGCTTATCTGGTTACCGGCCAGCCTCTACCTACTGCTTACCGGCGATTGGGTCTGGGGCTTATTTCTGGCAGTCTGGGGCGTGGTCGTGGTGGGGTCTATCGATAACATCCTGCGGCCGATTCTGATGCAGGGCAGCTCTAACATGAGTACTTTGTTGATTTTCTTGTCGTTAATCGGTGGTATTCAGTTATTTGGCCTGATCGGCGTGATTTATGGCCCGATCATTTTTGCGCTGACTATCGTGTTGTTGCGTATTTATACCATTGAATTTAAAGATTTTCTTGAGACGCAAGATAAAAGCTGATCTGGTCACTGCGGAGCCATTATGCAGCTGCGCTGGTTAACCTCGTTACAGCAGATACCGCAAGCCGCCTGGGATGCCTTGTTTCCCGGCGGTTATCCATTTTGCCGCCATGCGTTTTTGCTGACGTTAGAGCAGGGCGGTAGTATTGATGGTCGTAGCGGTTGGCAAAGTCAGCATCTGACGGTCTGGCAGGATGAGCAGCTAATTGCGGCAGTACCGGGTTATCTTAAACTGCATTCCTATGGTGAGTATCTGTTTGATTGGCAAATTGCCGAAGCCTATCAGCAAATGCAGTTGCCGTATTACCCAAAATGGATTGCTGCCATTCCTTTTACGCCGGTAACCGGGCCGCGGCTGGGGTTTTTACCAGGCATGGATCGGGCATCGCTGCTTAGTGCTATCACCGGTTTTTTAACGGCAGAACTGGAAACGGGTAAACTTCATAGTCTGCAGTGGCTTTATCCGGAAGCTGATTTAACTCAGGCATTAACCGAACAGGGATTTTGGCTCCGTCTTGATGTGCAGTTCCTATGGCACAATCGGAACTATCAAGACTTTACTGGCTATTTACAGCGTCTGAACTCACGAAAACGTAAGCAAATTCTAAAAGAACGGGCAGCCTGTGCTGATTTGCAGCTGGTTAGATTGCAAGGCTCAGAGCTAACAGCAGCGCATTGGCAACAAGTGCTGCAGTGTTATCAGGCAACCTATATTAAACGCTCCGGGCATAGTGGTTATATTACTGCGCAGAGCTTTATGCAAATGGCGTCACAATTAGCGGATTGTATAGTGGTTTTTGCCGCCTTTGATCCCGCCAAACCACAGCAGATGCTGGCAGCTGCTTTATGCTTTCAGGGTGGCAATACGCTCTATGGCCGTTACTGGGGGGCGCTGGAACCTAATGACTATCTGCATTTTGAGCTTTGTTATTATCAGGGTATCGAATATTGCATTGAGCAGGGGTTAGTGTTTTTTGATGCCGGCGCGCAGGGTGAACACAAGCTAAAACGCGGTTTTGCGCCGGTATTACGCTATGGTGCCTACTGCTTTGCTGATACGCCGTTATCCGCTGCGATCCAGGGCTATTTCAAACAGGAGCAGCAGCATTTGCAGCACTATCTGCAAGCTGCAGAGGTGGCATTACCCTATAAAACTCTGCTTGAATAAAATCCGTGTTGCAGCGGTTAGCGTTTAAACCAGAGTAGCCGGTTATTCGCCGGCATCGCGATATCCTGCTGTAGTAAAAAACCCTTTGCCGCCGCCAACTGCAGAATATCTTCGCTATTACGAATGCCCATTGCCGGATCCCGGCTCTTTAAGCTGGCATCAAAAGCCTGGTTACTGGCGCTGGTAAATTGGCCCTTATAGTTAAAAGGCCCGTAGATACAGAGGGTTGCCTCTTGTGCGGCAAATTCATCTAAGCGACTAAACAGGCGCTTAACCAGAGGCCAACTGATAATATGCAGGGTATTGGCGGTAAAAATACCATCAAATCGCTGTGCGGGCGCGCTGTCATCGCTGATATCCAGTGCCAGGGGTAACGGCAAATTGGCTAGCGCCGCACGGCGGATCCGTTCAGCCAGCGCCGGTAAATTACAGTGCTGATCGCTGCTTTGCCAGCTAAGGTGAGCCAGCTGACTGGCGAAGTACACCGCATGCTGGCCAGTACCACTGCCAATTTCCAGTACCTGCTGGCAATTGGCAAACGCCTGATTTAATACCGACAGAATAGGGGACTTGTTATTTTCACAGGCTTGCGAGTAGGGTAGATTGCTATCGTTCATCGTTATCACACTTATCTTAAGTTTGCCCTTTATTTTACTTTGGGTAGCTCTTGCCAATGCGTAGTATAACGTGGTGACAGCATACCGCGTTTCATCGACCAGTCTTGCTTAATGCCTTGACTGGCAAACCAGATTTTACCTTTACCAGAGCTATTAAGCTTATCAATAGTGCTCATCAGCGTCGTGTTATAATAGCTGGGTGGCGTCGGCTCAAACAGGCTGCCCTGATAAACGCCGTCGTCATAAAAATCAGATAGCATTACTCCTGCCTTGGCGTAGCGGTAGCCATCCCGCCAGATCTTATCCAGCAGTTTACTGGCCAGGCTCATAAAGTCACGGGTGTCGGCACTGGGCTGACTAAGCGAAGTGCTAATGCTGTTGGCGTAGTAGGGGTCTTTGATGTGATCACTAAAAGGGCTGGTGCGTAAAAATACTGACAACTGTTTTGCCTGCTGGCGCTCTTTACGCAGCTTCTGGCAAGCCCGGCTGACATATTCGCTAATGGCTTCTTGCATCTGCTGCTTGCAGATAATGCGCTCGCCAAAAGAACGCGAGCTGACAATTTCTTTTTTGGCTGACGCCAGTTGCTCCAATTCCAAACAGGATTCACCGTTAAGCTCCTGCACGATACGGGATACCACCACCGAGAATTGCTGTCGCATAAATGTCGGACTGGCATCGGCCAAATCCAGCGCAGTATGAATGCCTAATTTATTGAGCTTTGCTGTAAGTTTAGCGCCAATACCCCAAACTTCAGCAACAGGTAGCAGACTCATTAATTTGCGCTGACGCGCTTTGGCTGTCAGATCAACCACTCCTGCAGTTTTTTGCCATTTCTTCGCCGCATAATTGGCTAATTTAGCCAGCGTTTTGGTGGGCGCAATACCAACACAAACGCTAATCCCCAGCCACTGTAAAATTCGGGTGCGTACTTGCTGGCCAAAGACGGTTAAATCGGTGCAGTAGTTAACCCCGGTTAGATCTAAAAAAGCTTCATCAATCGAATAAATTTCCACCGCTGGCGCGAGTTGTTCCAGTGTGGTCATCACCCGGGCTGACATATCGGCATATAACGCATAATTCGAGGAGAACGCCAATACCTGGCCACTATCCAGCAAATCACGGATCTGAAAAGCCGGTACGCCCATTTTAATACCGAGCGCCTTGGCTTCTTTTGAACGCGCAACCACGCAGCCGTCGTTGTTGGAAAGCACCACCACGGCAGCATGCTGAATATCAGGCCGAAACAGCTTTTCGCAGCTGGCGTAAAAGTTATTACAATCGACCAGAGCAAAGGTTTTCTCGGTCATACCGCAGCAAAATTCCTCAGCAGGCTACGCACCACACCAAAGACCTTAAAATCGTCATCCGGTTTGATCTCAATAACCGGATAGTCCGGGTTATGCGGTATCAACTTGTAAGATGGCTTGGTGCAATACTCTTTTACCGTAAACTCGCCATTTAACGCTGCCACAATAATATTGCCATGCCGCGCTTCCAGCGCACGATCCACCACCAGTATATCGCCATCATAGATACCAGCGTTTTTCATGGAGTCGCCGCTAACCTGCACAAAAAAGGTGGCGGCAGGATGCTTGATACAAAGCTCGTTTAAATCCAGGCTACGTTCAATATAATCCTGCGCTGGCGAAGGAAAACCCGCCGCGACCTTATGACTATAAAACGCCAGTGGCAGATGTGGCTTGCTGTGATTTTGGCCGAGGAATAACACAGGCATAGAGCACCTCACACGATATATGTATATAAATACAGTATAGCATCGTGAATAGCGATAGAATAGCAGACGGTGTTGTGAAAATAGTAGCCTGAACGAAACTAGCGTCAGACCTCAGGCTGCTTCTGCACTAAGCCAGTTGTCGAATGGTTCCCATAGGCACAAACAACCGTTTTGGTTGATCGGTCAGCGGCATAAACATGCCCATGTGCTGATAAAAACGGAGGGCTGCATCATCCAATACATCCAAAACTACGCCCAGAGCGGGTAAGCCCCGCTCGGTCAGTTCAAAGGCTGTCCTTAGTGCCTGCACCAGTGTTTTAGCCCCGAGTTGCTGCCCCTGAAAATTAACTGACACGGCCAGTCTGGCCAACAATACAACTGGTACCGGATAGGCCGGTATTGATTTGTTTTGTTTAGGCAATTCGTTCCGTACCACCGTACTACTGGCCAGGGTAAAATAGGCTGCGATCGGCTGTTTGCCGTGTTTGATCTGTTCGGTGAGTACCCAGGTTCTGCTCAAACCCAAGCTACTGTTACGCACAGCAAAGCGGCCAAGATAGTCATTTAAACTTACTTTGCCACAATCAAAGCCTTTTAAATCATGCAGGGCTGCATCTGCCAGCACAAATTCTGCAGCTAGCGCCAATTAAAACCCCTCGTGATCGAGTCGGGTCGCTGCAGCTTTTAAACGACTACATGGAACAGGAGGAGCTTCACAGATCTGCATAAATTGATCAAACTGGGCTGAGGTCAATTCGATGGCTGCTTGTGCTTGCAAGATTTGTGGGGCATTTTCCCGAATAAGGCGAACCATAAACTCGGTAAGGGACGCGCAGCCTAAAGCAGCTGCAGCGCGTTCTGCCAACTGCTTGGTTTCTGCATCCACCCGCATTTCTATCCGCTCTCGAAGTGCTGACGCCATGGCCTTTGCTCCTGTACAAAAAAGACCTTAGCAGTATAGTCTTGTACGGCATATTGCCGCAAGTGAAGAGTCAACATGCTGAGTGTTAGTGGCGGTGGTGCAACCTATAAATCCCGAAGTTGACCTTGGAACCAATTCCTATACAATCACTTAGTCATCATAGGGGTACGTGAGCGCATGAATACAAAAGACTCCAGCGGAAATAATGCCTTTAAGTGGGGATAATGTAAAAGTAGCTAGCCCACATAATAATTGTCTATTTAACATAATATACATTATGGGCTAGATAAGTTATGCAAAAACAGCCTTAGTGCTGTCTTTGTGTTGAACACCGCAAAATACCAAGCTGACGGCCAGTGCTGCGGCTGTTACTGTCCGGCTTAACTTCTTTGCGATATTTGCCCAGGCGCTTTTTGCATCTTCTGATTTTGTCCTTTCTGCGGCCAGATTAACTAAAACCCATTCTGGGTTTAGTCCGCATTCGTTTGCTATGTATAGCGCTTGTTCATCATTTAAAAATCTATTCTCTAAACCTTTTCTTATTTTGCTTAAGTTCCCGCTGTTCATCCCTGGTATTGCATCCGCTGCCTTGTTGTCGCTTGTTAATCCTTTTTTGTTTTTGAGTAAGTCGACTAACTCTGAGCTGAAATTCATATATTTTCCTCTGTCAACTTGACAGCAATTAAACAAGGGATCATACTTAATTCTGTCAGATTGACAGATGTAAGTATCTTTTAATTATAGCACTAACGAGGTCGCCAGCCATGAAAGACATCAACTACTTAAAGCAAGTTCTCGCGTCAGGTACTGCTGATTGGCAAGTGGTTTTACTGATTAGCACCGATGACCATGCCCGTGATTACTTCAAAGCCTTTGCCTACGACCCAGCTAGTGGCATTTCGTTCGATTTAGAACCATTCCCGTTTCACTTTACGCCCAGAAAGGCGTATCAGTTTTTACGCGATAACGGTATTTCTTTCCGTGTTTCAGCCTTTAAGGGCATGAAGAAGTTACCTGCTCTGCTGGCTAAGTATGGTTTTTCTGAGTCTGGCGACCTGTTGCCAGAACAGCCAGCGGAGCAACCTGTTTGCAAGCTGAACCATAACAAGCCCTGCAAAATCTGCGGAAAAACCAGTTTTAAAACCTCGTTGAATTGCGCTAATCCGCTCGACTCGCTTAAAGGTGGTTGGCAGTGTCAGCTTAACAAGGAGTTTGTTGGCACTGCCTTTGTTACCCGTCAGGACTTTATCGTTCAGTATCGCGGGGGCCGGTTATGAAATACCTTTCATGCTGCCCTGAGTGCGATTCAAAAAACCTTTTGGCAGAACCGTCTGAGGACTTCCCTCAAACCGAAACATTTGTTGAATGTTTAGATTGCGGCTTTGCATGGTTCATTGATGAACCCTTTGATGGTTTATCCACAGAATCTGGGGATAACTCGCAATGATTGACATGATCAAGATCAGCGTTCCATTCCTGGACACCCACATTCAAAAATTGCAAAGTGGCTCTGCTGATTTTGATATGTCGCGCCTGATGAAAGAGCTGGGCATGACATTAGAGGGCGCTATACGCTACGAAAACGGCAAACCCATTCACGAGCGGCTTCGCCACAAGTTCGAAAGCCTGCCCTCTTACTTCGCTTCATTGGCCTATAAAGTCTGCCGTGATGATTTAAAGGGCTATCCCTACGTTGCAATCCAAGGCAATCCGGCCAAATTGCTGACCGGTCATAATGTTTATGGCTCTGACAATCCTGAGCTTTGCACCTTTGCAGTGGTTGAGGCTTTCCAGTTCGCATTCCCTGAGCTTTGCAACTATCTGGACTGGTATCACTCCACCATTGATTTTATTGATGTGACCTACACGGCCAGACTCGCCAACGATACCTTAGCGCAGCAGGCGTTAAACGTGCTTAAAAATATCAGCTATGGCCAGATGAAAGTCACGGAATGCAACCATGAAAGCACCGTTTACTGGAACAAAGGCAGTCAGCACCTTGTACGCAAAGCCTATTTAAAAGCGCCAGAGTTAACCAAGCGCATCGAGGAACTGACCCGCAAGCTGGCAAAGGAAAAACACGACCACTACGCCGAGCAGATTAAGCAATTAACCTCGCCAGAGGTGAAAGCAATGGCTGACGGTGCCATCCGATTTGAAGCGCGCCTTTATGGCCGCTGGTTAAAAGATAAGGGCATACAAACCGCCCTTGGTAATTTTACTGCATACGCATCTGAAAAAATGACTGAACTATGGCGGCTGGCCTTTCAACCAGTCTTTAAAGCATTCGAGGGGGCTACTGTGAACGCTCAAGACCACACTCAGGTACTGAATAACTTACGCATTACACATCAACGCACAACGCCAAAAGGCAATATCAGTTATTCAACGGCGGAAGCCCTCTATGACTTTTATCTGGCTATCGTGCGCGATGGTTACAGCTCCACCAAAAGCCGCATTGCTGAGCGCAGCCGCGCCACCTGGAAGCGCAAAGAAGATGCGCTTTTAGAAGCGGGCCTTTCCCGTGCTCAGTTGATGCAGTTTACCGGCGAACAAACCAACGTCATTCCGCTGGTGCGGCTGATTAACGTGGATTTTGGGCAACAACTGCCAGCCAACTGGCAAGAGCCCGCCCCGCTTTCACTACAGGCAAAAACACGCCCTGCCTTAAAACTGGCGTCTTAACGAGGAAACCGAAATGGAAAAATTAACAGGCTTTTTGATTCGCGGCGTCTATATGGGCACCCACATTGTTCACGGTAAACCTGACCAAAACGGTCAGAGCCGTGAAACCCTGTATTGCGGCGTGAAGTTTTTCACCAATGGCCGTTACGGGCCAGAACAGCACATCGCCGAGCTTTGCATTTCCAAGGGCTTAATTGAAAAGGGCATCCCTGCTCAGCTTCATAAGTACCAGGGGCAAACGATAGAACTCCCATTTTTCGAAATGGCTTGGTCAAGCGGCAAAGGAAAAACGCTGTTCTTAGCAAATGACGTGACGGCGTTACTCGGCACTGTTCAGCCTGTTAAGGCGGCTGGCTAATGGCTACCGCGCTTTTTGTACTGGTTTTTGCTGGCATCTGCTACTACGCCAGCATTGCGGCTATCTACCTAAAGCGCGCCTTTTTTGACCGTAAATGGGATATTTTCCAATGAGATTTTTTGCCGTTCTGCTGTTACTCCTGAGTTCTTCTGTGGCGGCCCAATGCGCCCACCCACAGCAGGACGGCACCTTTATTTTTACCGCTGAAACGGCGGCGGATTGTACGGGTTACTGGCTTATCACAGCAGGCCAATACAACGCTTACTTATCAGCGGTAGAAATTAGCGTTGCGGATATTACATCCGCTTTCACTTGGGGATTTGGCACTGTTGTCTTTTTCTCCTATTTAGCGTTTAAGGTGCGTTTGGGCACCACTTTGATAAGGAAGCTTTAAAATGGCTGATATTTTCGCTGCTGTAGACTTCACCACTGTTGCTACTTTCGTTGCTGCCACTGGTGTTATCGTGATTGGCATTCACATGGCTTACAAAGGTATCGACCTTGGTAAGCGTGCTGTACGCAAGGTGTAAAAAGATATGGGCGGCTTAATTGTCGCCCTAATCTATACGCTTATTGCGGTGATTGGGGCGCTCTGTGGCTTTATCGTTTCTTGGTTTATGTTTAGGACATAAAAACATGAAATATTTTCTACTCTGCGCCCTGGTCATTGCCGGGGCTTTTTTTTCGCCTTTAAAGGCTCAAGAGCATAATCCTTGCCCGCAGGGCGGCACGCTGCTTAATGATATGTGTACTATGTCTGCGCCATTGAAAGACGTTTACGTTGTAACAAGTGTTCGTCATGGTACTTCGCCTGGCGTTATGTATACTTCAATATCCCATTTTTTAAGCCGTCAAACTGACCCTAGCGAATGTTCTGCTGATACGTCTTATCCTAACCGCACAACAACTGGAACCAGCAGGCGTACTTGTCTGACTTATGAATACCCAGATTTAGTCAATTTTGAGCCTGTTCAGGCTCAGACATTTAACTTCACAAGGATTAATACATTCACACATTATGAACGCACTTGTGGTTATCAAAACGGTGTTCTTGTTTGTGAAAATATCCCCCCCATAGTCGCAACAACAACAGATAATCTTTCGACTTCTTTAATCGTTTATGCTGAACCACAGCAAAATTACCAATGCCCCCCCGATGGTTCAGTAGGTGCAGCCTTCACACAAGGCCCTTACGTCACCGAATCCGGCCAAAATCTCTGTTACTACCCTGCTGTACCTGCTGAACCCGAACCTGAATGCGACTGCGCCAACTTCGCAGGTGATAGCTTGTCATCTTTTAATGATTTAAAAGTACCTGTTGGCACCTATACAAAAGACAATCCGCCTCAATGTGTTGAGCAGCGCGACTATGCTGCTGGCCGTGATGAACCTTTGCGCTGTCGTTGCCAGGTATCAGCACAAAAATGGACTAGCTCTTATGGTGGCTTTAAAGATGGTGTCGAGTACGAAACATGGTCAACATTACCCACGGAAATAGGCAAACCCTCTGGCACTTTTACTGGCGTTAAATGCGGTTCAACTGATGGCGGCCCATTGGAGCCGGAAAATAATGCACCAAAAGACTGTTTTACCCTTAAAAACGGCGTGAAATGGTGCTGGGCTGATAAAGCTGAAAAATGTCAGATTGTTAATGGTGTAGAACAATGCGCCTCTGGCTGCGGCACTGTAAACGGTGATTTTGTTTGTTATGACGATACGCCGGTAATACCACCAAAAGACCGCGACCAACTAACGCCACCAGATGACACCCTAACCGAACCTGGCAAATCCATTAATGACATGGTTAAGGGTGACTTCAAGGAAATCAACAAGGGCGTAGAAAGCCGCTTAGATAACGTTGTAACGTCAATTACTAATAATACCATTGCTATGGATCAGGTTTCCGATCAACTTGGCCTTACTAACTCTAAGCTCGATGGCATCGGTATGCAGCTTGACGGCATCGGCAAACAACTTGGCGACATCGATGGCACGCTAGAGGGCGCTTTCGGTGATGATGGCGAGCCCGATTCTGGTTCCGGTGATAACGGTGATTGTGCTGCCGGTGAATGCTCCTGGTATGAATCTACTTATCCTGATGGCTTGGTAGGTATTTGGCAGGAACGTAGCGCAGCATTACAGCAAACACCTATGTTTGATTTTGTAAATCAATTCTCCTTTCAGCCGTCCGGCTCACAGCCAGATATGCAGCTTTGTCTAAATATCGCGTCTTACGCGAATTTCGGCTGTCACTCGATAGAAGTTCCCGCTGCCGTCTGGTTATTCCTGAAAGTTTGTATTTTGTTCTCTGCGGCTATGCTTTGCCGCGCGTTAATCTTTGGAGGGTAATTTATGCCACAGTGGTTAATAAACTTCGGAAACTGGTTGTTAGGCATCCTAAAAACGATGGCAAACACCATCTTTACGATGGCAAAAGACGTTTTTTTCTTTGCCTTTGAACAAATTATGATTCTTATTACTTTTGTTCTGGATGGTATGGGTGCATTGTTTCAGGGATTAGATATTACGCAATACCTAACAATGATTCCCCCTGGCACTGCTTGGGTCATGCAGCAAATCGGGCTTGGTCAGGCGTTAACGATGATTGTTAGTGCTATTACGATTCGCCTATTCCTGCAACTTGTACCGTTTACAAGGTTGGGCAGCTAATGATTAACGGCTTATCAGGTCGCCCGGGTGCCGGCAAAACGTATGAAGCGGTGGTATCTCATATTTTACCGGCATTAAAACAGGGCCGAAAAATTATCACCAACATACCGCTAAATGTGGATTGGTTTGTTTCAGTGCTCGGCGAACCGGCTCGTGACCTTATCGTTCTGGTCGATGGTGCATATTTTCACGCATGGCG
>NZ_LCWL01000051.1:0-17027 GCF_001441695.1 Alishewanella sp. WH16-1
AATTTCTGGGGATACCTCAGCTTATTTACAGAACTCCAAGTGAGAGCGAAAAGCGCCTTGACTGATTTCAATTCGCCACTGGTGTAAGCGGGTAATTATGGCTTGGCCTAAGTAGCAAATGCCTTTTAGTTTGATAGTGATAAAGCCATCGTAATAGTCAGTGCTGATCTGGCCGGTTTCGGTGTCTATCTCAATATCGTAATGCGGCCTTATGGTTTGCTCTTTGCGCTTGCAGAAAACACCTCCCATTAACGTGACAAAGCTTTTCCAGTTGCTGCTATCAGCAGCATGATGAATGGCCGTTAGCGTGATATAGTGCTGCTCCAGCTGGCGCGGGCCACGAAGTTACCGCCATACTTTTCGCGACACCTAACCAATCTGTAGCCGCTGGCGAATGCCGTGGGCAAAGCAAGCTATCTGGCAGAAGCCGAATGTTTAAATATTCAGCGGACATACATCCGCAGTTGTACAATATGATCAGCCAACACTAAACTAACGTTAGTATTCTACAGACAAGGAAACACCATGCGTATTTCTTCCGCTTTAGTTGTCGCTATAGTTATGGCTTCAGGATTAACGGGTTGTGCCATCCGGGGGCCGAGTGTGAAAGTCGAGCCGCCTAAAGTGATTATTCCGGGCGTAATCGTTGAAGGGGAAAAACAAGGCAAGCATTGTCCTCCGGGTCAGGCAAAAAAAGGAAAATGCTAGTGTAATTGGTTTTACATGACCCATTTTATCGTTGATAACAGCAGCGACTTTGCTGAGCAGGCGAAACAAAAAATTTCCGAGTTTAATGCGCAGCATTGGGATGCCAGCAAGCGCCAGGCCTTGGGTTTAAAACAACTTAATGCGAACGGCGAAGTGGTGGCCATGCTGGCCGGGCGCACCTTTGGCAACTGGTTTTATCTGGAATCCTTCTGGTTGCAGGAACGCGAGCGCGGTAAGGGCTTGGGCAGCGCCATGCTGGCTGAAGCAGAAGCGATTGCCAGACATCGCGGCTGTCGCTTTGTATTGTTGGATACCCTTGAGTTTCAGGCCAAACCCTTTTATCAGCGCCATGGTTATCGGGTGGCGTGGATACAGCAGGATTACCCCTTTGCCGGCGGCGCCAAGTATTTTATGACTAAAACGCTGTAAAAGCAGAAACTGATAAGTTATGCCTGCCGGCAAGCGGTTAGTTACTCATGGTAGCCGACGGCCATTAAGCTTCGGCCGTGCCATTAAAATAATCGATACAGTGTTTATAAAATGCCTGTACCAGCCTTGGCATTGGAGCATAGGCGGAATAGATAAACCCATACTGATGCTCAATTACCGGCTCCAGCGGAATCAGTAAGATCTGGTCATCGGTATATTGCTGAGCCAGTACCTGATTCAGGATAGCGACACCCAGGCCACGTTTTACATAGGCACAAGCTGTTGCCACACTATGGGTTTCCAGCCGGATCTGCGGTTGTACCTGAGCGGCTTTAAACATTAGATCGATTTTTTGCCGCGTTGGCCGACCTTGTCCAAGCATAATCAAAGGGGTGTTAAGCAGCTCATTGACACCGATCACTGTCTTGCCCGCCAGAGCAAAACCCACCGGAACCGCGCACACCATCGGGCTGCGCAGAATGGGTACACTGATTAAGCCGGGATGGTTCTCCGGTAATTGGATAAAGCCACAATCAATAGAGCGCTGCGCCACCAAATCTCTGGCAACTTGCGGATTATGCGAGTCAATGCTGACCGATACCCGCGGATACTTCTCAATAAAGCTGGCGACGGCATTCACCAGAGGGCCGGAATTAAAGCTTGCCGGTGCAACTATGGTTAGGGAGCCGGTTTCTGTTTTATGAAGATTACGGGCCAGTTCCAGAAAACGCGCGCTATTGCTAAGTAACAGATCGATTTCCGGGGTTAAGTGTTTCGCTTCTTCGGTGGCAATCAGCCGGCTATGCTCACGGTAAAACAACTGAAAGCCAACCAATTCTTCCAGGCTAGCCAGTAACCGGCTGATCCCAGGTTGGGTCAGGCCAAGCTGTTTAGCCGCAGCGGTAGCGGAGCCAGTTTGCATAATGGCCTGAAATGCTTGCAGGCTTCGCAGATTCAAATGCGCTATTTGCATGACGTTTTGTTATGGGTTGATAACAGTAAATCATAATATTGCATAGCTTTGGCGGCTTTGCTAGCTTTCTGGTTAAACAATAACCCATACATAAAAAGCAACGGGGATAACTATGCAGCACAAACCGCTTTACCCAATCTCAATGCTCAGTTTGGCGATCAGTACCGCCTTGCTGATGAACAGTGTACACCTCAGGGCGCAGGATGCGGCAGCATCTGAACAGGCGCAACAAAAAGCCGTAGAAGTGATCTCGGTAACCGGATCGCGAATTTTACGCCGTGGCGAAACCGAAGGTAGCCCTATTCAAACTATTGAACGCTCAGAGATGGATATCAAGGGTGCGATGTCGATCGGCGAGATCCTGCAGCAGTTGCCGAGCGTCGGTGCCAGTTTAAATGACAATGGTTCAGCGGGTACCAGCCATGGTACGGCCAGTATCAACCTTAGAAATCTTGGGGAAAACCGCTCCTTAATTCTGGTAAACGGTAACCGCTGGGTTAATGGTGCCGGTAGTCGGGGGTTCAGAGATTTTGTCGACTTAAACACCATCCCCTATGCCATTATTGAGCGGGTTGAGGTGTTGCAGGACGGTGCTACGGCTATTTATGGTGCCGATGCCATTGCCGGTGTGGTGAATATTCATACCGTGAAAGACTATGACGGTGCTCAGCTTAAAGCCTATGCCGGACAAACATCGAAGCAGGATCGTGAAACCGTTAATCTTGATCTGAAACTCGGCCGTGATTGGGGTAAGCGTAACCTGTTTTTTGCTGCCAGTTATTCTGACCAAAAGCCGATCCTGACTCAGGACCGGGCCCTGACGGCTATTCCGTTAAATGGCTTATCACTGGGTACTGCCGAAGGGCTATTCCGGGAAGCTAACCTGGCACAGGTAATGAATTTCCCGATCCCGGCTCAGGGCATTACCCGTGCGCCGGGCTCAGATGGTAATAATCTGGCAAGCTGGCGCCCGGCAACCACCAATGATCGGTTTAACCGTTACCACGATAATTACGTGGTTGGGCCAAATGAGCGGTTAAGCCTGTATGGACAGGCACTGTTCCAGTTACCCGATACTGCGGTATTTCAGGATACCCGGTTGCGGGTCGAGCTGTTACATAACAAGCGTGAGTCTGACCAACAGTTTTCGGCGGTTATTCCTACGGTAACAGGTGCCCGTGGCTTTGTGATTGTAAATGATCCCAGAGTGAACCCCTTCGGTGTCGAATTCTCCGGTAATGACTTCTCGCTGAATAACTTCTTTGTTGATAACGGCTTGCGCCGTAACATTCAGGAAGTCAAAACCAGCCGGGCCGGACTGGGAATTGAAGGCTTTTTACCGGGCGACTGGCGCTGGGATATGTTTGCCTCGGTGGCAAAGAACGAGGGCACCTTTACCTCCGCTAACCAGTTACATCTGGATAAACTGGCGTTGGGTATGCGGGCCTGCGGTACGGCCGGTTTAACCGCAGATGTCAGCGATTTATTGGCTGGTTGTGTACCGGTAAATATGTTTAACCCTCTAACCGCTGATATGGTGCGATACATTAATTTCACGGGTGAAGATCGTAACCAAACTCAGCAGCAACACCTGCGCTTTAACCTGACCAATGCCGTGGCCGAGCTACCGGCCGGCGATCTGTTACTGGCTACCGGTGCGGAATACCGCAAAGAAAAGGGTACCGACACCCCGGATAGCGTCATTAATGCGGCACCGCGCGTGAATCGTTATCAAACCACCTCCTCTGCGCCACGCACCGGCACTGTCGGTGAGTATGATTTATCTGAGGCCTATCTGGAGCTGAATATTCCACTGTTGGCGGCACAGCCACTAGCTGAATATCTGGAATTAAATCTGGCCAGCCGTTACTCCAATTACAGTACCTTTGGTAACACCACTAACAGCAAGGTAGGGTTGCTCTACCGGCCGGTAAGTGATCTGATGTTAAGAGCTACCTGGGCTGAAGGCTTCCGTGCGCCTTCTATTCTGGAGCTGTATGAAGGGGAACGCGCATCCTTTGCCCCGGTCAATGACCCTTGTGCGGCAAACAGCAGTTTGCCTGGTTGTGCCGGTGTGCCAGCCTCTTACACCCAAACCGATGCCAATGTACCAATCACCATTGGTGGCAATAATCAGCTAACCCCTGAAACATCCGAGAATATTTCAACAGGCTTGGTTTATACCCCAGCCTGGCTGTCAGGATTCAGCCTGACCATGGATTGGTACAATATCAAAATTGATAACACCATCAGCACCTTTGGTACTCAGAACCTGATCGACCTGTGTGCATTTACCGGGCGTAATTGTAATGTGATTAGCCGTGCCGGATCGGGTGAGATCCTGAATGTGGTGGATGGGCCGGTTAACCTAAACCGCACTGAAGTGTCGGGTATCGATACCGTAATCCGTTACAACCTGGATACCGCCATCGGCCGTTGGGATTTTAGTACCAGTGTATCGAAGTTAAATAAGTTTGCTGAATCTTCAACCCTGGCGGATGGCTCCGAGTTAACCACCGACAAAAAAGGCTTTGCCGGAGTACGGGAGGCCTATCCTAAATGGCGCGGTAACTTTACCACCCAATGGCGCAAAGATAATCTGAGCGCGGCTTATAACCTGCGTTATATCGGTGATACCACGGAAACCTTCGCTAATCAGCCACGAAGTATCGGTTCAATGGTGTATCACAACCTTTCTGCCGGTTATAAATTTGAGCAAGGACTGTCGCTACGTGCAGGGATTAATAATCTGTTTGATAAACAGCCTCCGACCTCGCTGGTAAACGTCAATATTAACTTTGACCAGCAAACCTACAATGCTGTGGGCCGTTTTTACTATTTACAGCTGACTTACGACTTTTAACCGCGCCGGGGCATCCAAAGGGTGCCCGGTATTGGATGTATTATGAGAACAAAGTTAACACAAGGCTATAAGTTATTTTTGCCTGCCGGCAACCTTATGCCGCTGATTTTCGACTCGCCGCACAGCGGTATGGAATTTCCGGCCGATTTCCGGTGTTTAGCGTCCGATGTACAGTTACGTTCAGGCTGGGATGCCTTTGTTGATGAGTTGTGGCAGCCTGCCCATTTGGCAGGCGCGACCTTGATCGCCGCCAGAGCATCACGAATGTATATTGATCTGAACCGGGCTGTGGATGATATCGATCCTGAGCTGCTTTCTGGCGATTGGCCCGGCGAGTTAAAGCCTACCACCTACAGTAAAAGAGGGATGGGTTTGTTACGTCGCTTTGCCTTACCTGGCGTGCCGATGTATGAGCAGAAACTCGCTGTTAGCGAGGTGCAGCAGCGTATCGCACAGTATTATCTGCCTTATCATTATTGTCTCTCTGAGCAAATTAGCGCCTTGCATCAGAAGTTTGGCGCGGTATGGCATATTGATTGTCACTCGATGAAATCGCAGGGTAACGCCATGAATATCGATCAGGGGCAGGCCAGAGCCGATATCGTGATCGGCGATAGGGACGGGCAATCTGCTGAACCGGGCTTCACCGGCCTGCTTGTGCAGTTTTTTCAGGATAGGGGGTATAGTGTCAGTGTGAATTATCCCTATAAAGGAGGGTATTTAACCGAGAGTTTCGCCGCCCCCGCGCAGCAGATCCACAGTGTGCAAATCGAGATAAACCGGGCGCTCTATATGAATGAGCAAACATTCATGAAACATCAGGGCTTTAACAAGCTACAACATGATTTGCAGCAATTGGTGGCCGCAATCCGAGCTTATATTACCCAGCGCTTGCCAGCACTGGCCGACGAGGTGAATTAATGTCAGATAAAGCCAAGGTTTCCGCTACGGTTGAGCCCGCTGTCAGTATCGCTGTACCGCAGCGTTCCGGGGCAAACCCGATAGTGGTGTTGCTGTTTATTTTACTCGTTGCCGCCGGCCTCACCTATTTACTCGACTCGGGTAGTTATCAAAGAACTGATGGTTTGGTGGTTGCGGGTAGTTATCAGGTAATAGAAAAAGACCGTTCTCTGAGCAATCTGTTTGGTTCGGTTACCCAGGCGCCTGCAGGTGAAGCCAGACCCGTGGGGGTAATTGATGTGCTGCAAGCGATACCCGCAGGTTTGCAGCGGGGAGCCGGGCTGATCTTTATGGTGCTGATTATTGGCGGCATGTTCGGCATTCTGAATAAATCAGGTGCTGTCGATGCCGGGCTTGAGCGGCTAATCAGTGCGGTAAAGGGCAATGTCTACGGTCTGGTGATCTTTCTGATGACCATGTTTGCGTTGGGTAGCACCTTTTTAGGCCTGGCTTCGGAGTATTTACTGATTATTCCGCTGATGGTTGAGCTGGCACGCCGGCTGGGTATGTCAAATCTGATCGGTTTGGCCATTCTGACCATTGCCGTAAAAGTCGGTTACCTATCCTCTATTACCAACCCCTTACCACTTACTATTGCACAGCCGCTTCTCGGTTTACCTATCTTCAGCGGTGCCGGGATGAGAACTTTGTTTTTCGCTGTTTTCTTAGTGTTTGGTATTGCTTACATGCTGTGGGTGATTAAGAAAACCGGGTTTAAAAAGCAGCTGGAGATCAGTTTTGATAGCCGAAAACTTAGTTTGCGCCATCTGGTATTGTTGTTGATCATGCTGGTTGGGATTGCCGGTTTGGTCTATGCCTCCAATACTTGGCAATGGAAAAACCAGCAGCTGTCTGCATATTATATCGGCATGAGTATCTTACTGGCTTGTTGTAGTGGGTTGGGAGCTAGTGGCGCCGCTGATGCCTTTGTCTCAGGGATGAAGAAAATCCTGTTGGCCAGTATCCTGATAGGTGTTGCTTTTGCTATTGCCATCACGCTGGAAAACGGCAAGGTCCTTGACGCGGTAGTGCATGGCCTGGTCAGTATCATTGGAGAGGATAACTCCTATCTGGCTGTATTGGGGATGTTTGTGTCGCAGTTACTGCTGGATGTGATGATCCCCTCTACCTCTGGTCAGGCGGCGGTCAGTATGCCGATCCTGGGGCCTATAGGTCAGCTCTCCGGCGTGGGGGCGCAAACCACAGTACTGACATTTCTGTTCGGCAATGGCATAACCAATATGATTACCCCAACCTCCGGTACCTTGCTGGCCTATTTGGCTACCGCTCAGGTGAGCTGGACCGACTGGGCCAGATTTATTCTGCCGCTGGTGCTGATTTTTATCGTGTTGGCCTGCCTGATGTTATTTTTTGCGGTATATGTGGGTTTTTAGCGTTTGTCGCATCGCAGGCCAAAGCTGCTCAGGCTCTGTCGGCGGAGATACTGCTTTATCAACAGTAGAGTTAATCATGCTAATAAGTACTTAGATTGAACGGTCTCTCTGTTTGTTAACGAACAGATGTAGCTGAGTTGTTAGAGGAGAATGGCATATACGCTGCATTTTGGCAGCGTGCAGGAGCCTATTATGCAAACAATGAAACGTTCATTTATTACACTTGGTGTAGTGTTGGCAGGCAGTTTAGCATTAGTTAATTGTGATCCTGGCCCAAACACGCAACCTGGTCCGATTGATCTCACGGTGACCACAGAAGATGGATCTGGGGATGATGCAAGAATCACGACAGCGGTGCATACCATGCTGTTGGCAGATATTGAGCTAAAGCATCTGACGATTGCCGTAGAAACCCGCAAGGGAGATGTAAAATTGTCAGGCGACGTGGAAACTGAGGCTCAGCGCGAGCATACCGGCCGGATCGTAGCGGCAACTTCGGGTGTACACGCAGTGAACAACCAGTTAAAGGTCAAAAAATAACGATATTTCAGTCAAAATGGCACTCATAACGCCGATACTTGAAAGCGAAAGAAAAGTAACGCTGTTGTTATCCAGCGTTACACTTTCGGCCTGAGAAATTTACGCATTCGTGTGGTTTATCTGACGTAGTAGGAGTCGACCGCCGCACTCCATGTCGGATCCGCCATATTAGGCCACTGATCTTTATTAAAACCCGGTGCATTTTTCAGGCGTTCAACTCCGACATCCAGAACAAAACGTTTGTTTGCTGTGTCCAGCTTTAACGCGCTCCAGGGAATAGCAAACAAGCGATCACCCATACCTAAAAAACCACCTGACGTTAGTACGGCATAGCGTATCTTGCCCTGGGTGATATCAAGCATAATATCTTGAAGCTTACCAAGCTTCTCTTGCTTTAGATTAACTACATCATCGTTCGTAATCGTTGAAGCGCTTAGCAGTGTTGTTGACGTTTCCATAAGTTGATACTCCAATGAGGTTGTTGACCAGATCCTGCTTCTGACCATGGTGCAAGGGAAAACAGGATGCTATTGTTATGTTAGCTATAACTACCCTCTGACTCTGTTCGCTCGCTAACGTAGCTAAGTTTTTTATCATTAACTGAGTAGCAGGAGCTGCCGGAAAATATTCCATGATCTGATTCACAACATTGCCGTACAATACCGATGATGCATCAGTGATACTCCCTATTCTGACTAGAAGAAGCCATTCTTATGCGATATCTACTTTTTGCCGCCGCCGCAGGTTCTGTGGTTGCAGCTGCCGTTTATGCCGTTAACTTTAGCGGGCGCGAACCGGTCAGCGCTCAGGATTTTGTTAACTTACAGCAGGGTGCGCAAGTGCAGGCCGGTTTTCGGCGCGCTCATGCTAAAGGCTTTTGTATCAGTGGTGAGTTTCAGTCCTCTGGTGCCTTAGCGCAGTATTCCAGTGCTCAGGTGCTGCAAAGTGGCAGTTATCCTTTTGTTGGCCGCATCTCGATTGCTGGTAATAACCCATCTGCCCCCGATCTGAAAGCACCGGTCCGCAGTCTGGCGCTAACTATTCTGCCCGATAGCCCGCAGCAGTGGCGCACGGCAATGAATACGCCGCCGGTATTAGCGGTCGCGACCCCCGAGAAGTTTTATCAGCAGCTGTTAGCCATTCAAAACAGCACAGTGCCGGAGTTTTTTGCCGCCCACCCGGAAGCCCAGAATTTTATTAACTGGCGTAATAGCTATCAGCCCAGCCAGAGCTTTGCTACCGAGCGCTATCACAGTATTAATGCTTTTTATCTGGTTGATACTGAAGGCCAGCAACACGCAGTGCGCTGGGCGGCGGTACCGTTAACCAACGAAACCGGGCAACTTGCCGATGCAGAAGCTACAGATGCACTACAGCAGGAATTCTTTAGCCGGCTGCAGCAAGGGCCGGTGCGCTTTGATTTACAGTTTACCCTGGCCACCGCCAACGACAATCCGGCGGATGCCACTATTCCCTGGCCGGACACTAACCCGCAACTAAGCGCCGGTACCATCGTGATTGAGCAAGCCAGTTTGCAGGATACTGGCGCCTGTAATGCGATTAACTTCGATCCCTTGGTACTGCCGGCGGGCTTTGCACCTTCCGAAGATCCGATTTTACGCGCCCGTGCTGCGGCCTATGCCGAATCACACCGCCGCCGTGCCCGCGAAGTATTACTGCAGCCAACAACCGGAGGTGCCAATGAATAAGCCAGCAGTTTATCCCCTGGCGATGCGTGTCATGCATTGGCTAATGGCGGCTTTAGTGCTGAGCCTGGTGTTCGCCGGTTTAACCATGGTGAAGTCACTGGGCCCCTGGCAACAGCAATTGCTGGCCTGGCATAAAGCTATGGGCTTACTGGCCATGTTGGCGATATTGGTGCGGCTATATATCCGCCTGCGTAGTAATACACCAAAGTTGCCAGATAGTGTGCCTAAACTGCAGCAGCTTGCAGCGAAACTCACGCAACTTGGCTTTTATATATTATTAGTAGTGATGCCGTTGTCCGGTTATTTAATGCAAAATGCTGCCGGTCGCCCGCTGGAGCTGTTTGGATTGTCGCTGCCATCCTTGCTCAATACCGATTTAGCGTTATATGGCCTGTTGCGCGAAATTCATGGCTGGGCCGCCCTGCTGTTAGTGCTGCTGCTTGTGTTGCATATTATTGCTGCGCTCTATCACGGCCTGATCAAGCGGGATGGGGTGTTTAGCAGTATGGTTAAAGTGTCCGTTACTGCTAACCGCAAACCCTAAGCCCACATCACTGCGATGGCGGCCAGCACTATCAGAACCAGGCCACCGTGATCGGTTCGTTGCAGCTTTTCTTTAAAGAAAAAGGCGGAGATCAGCAGCATAAACAACACTTCGACCTGGCCCAGTGTTTTGACCAACGCGACTGATTCCAGGCTCATGGCGGTAAACCAGCCAATTGAGCCGATGCAGCTGCTGATACTGATCAACAGGGTCAGCCGCGGGCGTTGCCACAGAGCCAACAAGGTGCTGCGCTCCCGCCACAGCAGGTAGCTGAGTAAGATCAGGGTTTGCAGTAAAATCACCACCAACAGCACCCAGGCCGCACCGTGCGGGAAAGGTAGCCCTAGCGCCAGACTGGCCTGCCGTACCCAGAGCGAGGTTAGCGCAAAGCTTAAGCCACTGCTGATACCAAGTAATAAGACCGGCCACGATAGCTGTCGCCAGCTGGCGCCGCTGAGCAAGAATACGGCTACCGCCCCCAGTAGTACCCCGGCCCAACCCAGCAAACTTAACGATTCACTAAAAAAGGCGACTCCCAGTATCGCAGCCAGTATGGCTTCACTTTTCGCCAAGCCGGCGCCAATGGCGTAGTTGCGCAACTTAAACAGTTTGACCATTAAGGCGGTGGCAATAATTTGCGCAACAGCGGCACCGACAATAAAAAGCACAAAGCGATGGTTGAGGGTAGGTAAGGCCACGGGTTGCCATTGATAAAGGCCGGCCAGATACATTGCCGCCAGCGGCGAAGCCCAGAGAAAACGTGCTAGCGTCACGCCAGCCACGCTGACCTCTTTACTCAGCTGTTTCTGAAACGCATTGCGCCAGGCCTGCATAAAGGCCGCCAGCAAGGTAAAGGGGATCCACAGCACCGTAAATACTCTTAAGCCGTCAAGATGGCTATGCTAGCAGGTGTCGGTAGCGCATAGAAGTCGAAAGTCTGGAAATCCCCAATTTTAACCTTGGGGATATCCAGAGTCTGCGTCGGGATCAGAGCTGAAAGCGATATTGAAACTCAGGCTTGGGTTGCAGTGTACCATTTTGGTAAGTCTCGACCACGACAGTGCCATCGGCCTGGACATGAAACACCCGGAACATCGCAGTATGCTGGCTTTCATCCGGGATCTTAGTGCGCTCAAGCGCGGGGATATGTAAATAATGCACGCCGTTAATCGCCAACGAATGCTTAACCCTTGGCATATCCATATGCAAATCGCCTGAAATCACAGCCCGCAGATTAGGTTGACTGATGACTTCGCTGACAAAGCCGGCATGGCTGATCCCTTTGTCAGCGTTTTCCTGATACACCCCCTGCTGAGCGCCATGCACCACCAGCAATACTGGCTTGGGCGAGAGTCGGGTGATTTCCTGTTTTAACCAGGCAATACCGTCGTCGTTAAAATCGCGGCCAAAATCAGGTGATGCCAACACCAGCGCAAATTGTTCAAATTCGAGGCTGTAGCGCGGGCTGTTGATCGTCGCTTTGCCGCTATTCCACAGCTTGGCGAAATGCAAAAACCGCTCAACAGTACTACCATGCTCTTCATTGCCCATAATCGGATAAAACGGCAGTTGGAGTTGCTGTAATACCGGCGTGGCTTGTTCGTACTGTAACAGCGTGCCTTTATGGGCAATGTCACCAACGCCCAGCACAAACTTGAGGTTTAGGCGGGGTGTTAACTGATTAATATCGGCTACAGCCTGTGCCATATGTGGGAATTCGGCTTTGGGTTTTGGCTCTGCATCGCCCAGCACCGCGAAACTGACAGCGGTGCTGGCGAAGCTGAACAGAGGCAATGCCAGTAGCAGCGCAGCGAGAGGTAATAACAGATAACGGCACAGACGCATAAGGTTTCCTTGTTTAGTTGAGTAATAGGTTCAGATCAGCTCACGGGTAGCCGCAGGCTGCTGGGTACGTTCCCGGTCCAGCGTTTAAAAGCGCGGCGAAAGTTATGCTCGTCCGAATAGCCGAGCTGACTGGCCAGTTGCTTGTTGGATAATTTGCCCTGGCACAGCAACAACGTGGCTAAATCACAGCGTAAATCGTCCGCTAAGGCGGCATAACTGCTGCCCTGCTGTTGCAGCAGTCGTTTTACACTACTGCTGCTGCAGCCTAACAAGCTGGCAGCTTGTTCCAGACTGAGCGTGGCAGGCATGGTGCGGTAAAGTTGTCGCTGCAGGATTTCAAACAGGCCGCGTTGTCGTGGTAAGCGACGGTTAAGTTGATAGCAGGCCCGGCGATAGGCCCGAAATTCACCGGCATGATGCTCTGGCCAGGGCTGAAACCAAAGCTGATGCGGGATATAAAGCGCGTCCACGGGCTGTCCGAAACTGACCGAGCATGGCCAGTAACTGCTGATCTGTGCCGGGTGGCTGGGGGCAGCTTGCTTGAGTTGCACCCTGAGGTTATTGCCGCGCCCGGTGTGATGTTGAATTAGTTGCACAAGCAGCGCCAGCGCCAGATTCAGGATAAAGCCCTGTTGTGGACCAAGCTGTAATGCTGGCTTTAGCAACAGTACACGGTATTGCTCCGTGTGCTGTACCAAGGCAAAGACGCCAGGTAGCAGCTGATGGCGGAAGTACCAGAGCTGGCGCAAACAGCCGGCTAAATGGGGGGCTTTGGGCAAACTTTGGCTGAGCGCCAGCGCCGGATTATGCAGTAGCGCGTCAGCCAGAATAAAGGGTAACTCCGGGCTGGCGAGCTGCTGGCAACGCCCGAGTAAAGTTAACCAGTCCCGATGGTGGCAGCGGCTGTCAGGCCGTGATAAATCCTGTTCGAAAATTTGCGTGCCGTGTAACAGCTTATGCAGGCAAGCGCCACGCCGCTGGGCTATTTGCAATAACGCCGTGACACTATGCTGCAATAATAGATTTTTTTCGTGGTGATCAAAGATAGCGACTGTCATAGGTTACCGTGGCCTGGTTGATAAACCGGGCGTGCCCCGCGCAACTTACTGGCCCGCAGTGCCAATTCTGCTTGCTTTAAAACTGCAGTTGCCTGCGTCTGGGTTGCCTGAATACAGGCTACTGAGCAATGCAACGTTTGTCCGGCTGCGGTTAACCGCTGCAGTTGTTGCTGCAGATGCAGTGCAATAATCTCGGCGGCAGCCTGCTCGGTATGCACCAGCACCGCGACAAAGCGGTCGCCAGCGTAGCGGCAAAGGACATCGGATTCCCGCATTTGACTGCTAAGCAGCTCCGCCAGACTAATCAAATAATTATCGCCGGCAGCAGTGCCATGTTGGCGGTTAAATGCCGCAAATTGATCAATATCCAGCATCAAAATACTCAGTGGTAACCGCTGCTGTTGATGTAGCGCCAATTCGCGGTTTAACACCGCATACAGGTAGTCCAGACCGTAGAGTTGGGTTAGCGGATCAAGTAAGCGATGGTCACGTAAAAAGCGCTCGCGCCCGCGTAACTGACGGTTAATTTGCCGCTGCTCCTGATGCCAGCCCATCAGACCATAGGTTAGTGCCAGCATGCCTAAAGGCGCGGGTACAGACTCCAGCCAGCTCATGGTACGCACATGCGCCGGGTAACGCAGGAACTCGTCCAGTAAGTCGAGTGCAAAAGAGCAGCTCAACAATAAACTGCCATAGTACAGCCAGTCGGTAACCCGACCGGCCGGGCGATTCAGCAGATTCAGCGTCAGCCAGCTTAATGCCACTGCCAACACTATGCCTTCTCCGAGGATGTCCAGCCAATCAATTGCGGCCCAGCTTTTCACATCGCCCAGTTGTAACGCCAGCAGCAGGGCTGCCAGAAGCAAAACCGCAGCCAGCGTCAGCTTATCCAAATGTTGTTGCCACATCATGTGCCTGTCGCGAGACGTCGTCATGGTTTTAGTGTGTGGCAGTGTTGTGACAGAAATATGAAGCAAAAATATTTCTGACCGTATCGACTGAGCCAGGCGGACCCGGGTCTTATTAGCTCAGCCAAGCCCGAGCTTGTCGTTATTTTGTCATCTGCGGTCAGCACACTCTTGGCTTGAATTTATAGCCTCGGGAATAACTCTAAGATGAAAGCTTTACTTCGACCTGGATTTAAACGCAACAGCCTGGCTTTAGCACTCGCGGCAGCCGGCTTTTTCAGCACTGCTGCTCTGGCGCAGGGTGTCGATGTGCCATTAACGGTTTCAGTAGTACAAATTGACGGGCCGGCCATCCGCGGCCAGCTGAGTGATGACCGTAATGTGCTACTGCAAGGCGCGCTGATAAGGTTAATCGGCACTAACCGTGAAACCACCACCGACAGTCAGGGGCGGTTTCGGTTTGAAAATCTGCCGGCCGGCACTTATCAGTTGGAAGTGCGCTACCTGGGTTACGCTGCCAAACAGGTTGATGCCTTAGTCACCGCGGAGCAGGGTGCGGCCCTGACGCTGCGGTTTGCCAATAATCAGGTTGAAGTACTGAATATCGTCGGCAGTCGCGATGCGCAATCGCGGGCGCTGAATATTCAACGGGCGTCAGATAATGTGAAGTCGGTAGTCTCCGCCGATTACCTGGGGCGTTTTCCGGATGATAACGTTGCAGAAGCCATGCAACGTTTAGTCGGCGCCTCGATTCAGCGCGATCAGGGTGAAGGCAAATACGTCAACGTACGCGGTGCGCCGCTGGAGTTTGCGAATGTCTCGATCGACGGTGTGCAGGTCCCGTCACCTGACGGCACGACCCGGGCGGTGGATCTGGATACCATTCCCTCTGACATTATCTCGTTGTTAGAGCTGACTAAAGCCATTACTCCGGATATGGATGCCGATGCGATTGCCGGTAATATCAATATCGTGACGCACGGGGCGCTGGACAGCAAAGGCCGTATTTTACGCGGTAAAGTGTCGGGCGGTAAAAATGAGAAAGGCAATGGCGACGCTTATAAACTTAGCCTGACGTATGGCGACAAGTTTAATGGCTCAGAGCGGGCCGGCTTTTTATTCTCGGCACAGCATAGCGAGACCAACCGCGTCACCGATAACGTAGAGCATGTCTGGACGCAGCTGGATAACGGCGAATATGCACCTGAAATCACCGAGTTTAAAGATTATGACTTAAAGCGTATCCGCTCTGGTATTAGCGGCCGCTTTGATTTCCGCGTTGATGACAATAAGCACTTTTATCTGAGCCATAACTATTCGCGGTTTGAAGATAACGAGTATCGCGATACCTTGCTGATAGAGTGGGAGCGTCACACGCCGGACTCAAACCAGGTGAGTGGTATTGCCGGGCGTGCCACCTTTGAAAAGGAACTGCGTCACCGTACCTTTGTTAACACGATTAACACCACTGTTGCCGGTGGCCGTGTCGATATGGACCGCTTTAGCACCGATTTTCAGGCCTCTTATTCGTCAGCTGAGCAGGCTTATCCCAATCGGGATTACCTGTTGTACCGCGAACGCACCCGGCCACGTCTGGCCTATGATTTCAGCAACCCGGATCTGCCGGAATTTCAGATCTTAAGTGCGGACGGTCAGGTGGTGCGTACCGATTTTAACTTTGCCCCAGCTGATATGAACTGGCGCCGTTATGAGCGTCGTACCGGGGGTGCCGAGGAAACCGAACAGGCTTATGTACTTAACTTCACTGTGCCGGGGGAATGGCGCAGCGCGTTCTCTGAACTGAAATTTGGTGCCAAAGCCCGCTTTAAAGAAAAAGAAAATGATGAGAACCGTCTGCGTAATTCGGTTGGCACTAATGCCCCGGGTTATGCTGAGGTGACTATCGACCAGCAATCCCGGCCTTTTGATGGCTTTTATAACAACGGCCCGAAATTGCGCCGTGACTTTGTCGCGGTTTACCGCGATATTTTTGAGAATGCCGATTTTCTCGACCGTGGTGCGCCGTCCATTACCGGTGACTACCGTGCCAAGGAAGACATCCTGGCGGTTTATGCGCAAAATAAACTGGATTGGGACAACACTACCGTGTTGTTTGGTGCGCGGTTAGAGCAAACCAAAAACAGTGGCCAAGCCTTTGAGTATGATTTGGATACCGATACTGCGACGTTGCAGGATGCCAGCAAGACCTACACCAAGCTGTTCCCCAGTGCGCATTTACGCCATGAACTGGACAATGGCCTGATCATAAAAGCCGCCTACAGCACCGGTATTCGCCGGCCGAACTTTGTCGACCTGGTGCCGTACTTTATTATTGAAGATCGCGAATCAGGCAGTGGTTCGGTCGATATCGGGAATATCGATTTAAAACCGACCTACGCCCACAACCTGGATTTGACCGGCGAATACTACATTGCGCCGGTGGGTTTGTTGTCGGCGGGCGTGTTCTATAAAAAGCTGTCCGATCCGATTTTTAAAGCCCGCAGCGAGCTGGTGGGGGGCGAATTTGATGGCTTTAATATGGTGCGGCCAGAAAACGGTGACAGTGGTTATCTGTACGGTATTGAGCTGAACTGGCAGCAAACACTCGACTTCCTGCCAGGCGCGCTGAGTGGCTTAGGTTTTATTGCCAACTATACCCATACTAAGTCTGAAGCCGATTTACCCTTTGGTATCGGCAAAACCGAGTTAAATGGCACCAGCCGCCATACGGTGAACCTGGCCTTGCAGTATGACATCGAAAAATTCAGCAGCCAGTTAGCCTATAACTATCGCTCAGAGTATATCGATGCTTTCGATACGGCGAATCCGGGGTTAAACCTGTATTGGGATGGTCGCGGCACTCTCGACTTTACAGCCAGTTATCAGCTAACCAAACAGCTGTCAGTTTTTGTTGAGGCCACTAACCTGACCGATAGCAAAGCCATTCGCTATCAGGGCGAGCGCGGCCGGGTTTACGAGCATGAGCAGTTTGGCCGGGCCTGGCAACTGGGTTTAAGCGGTAAATTCTAAGCTTAACCGCAGCAGAGGCCGGAACCGGGTTCCGGCCTTTTTTATGTGCGCCGGGCATGGCGCGCA
>NZ_LCWL01000011.1:0-17018 GCF_001441695.1 Alishewanella sp. WH16-1
ATCCCGCCTCCTACTCGATCCTGATAACGGTGCTGAATAGCTATTAAGCGTTTAGATGTCTGGAAATATAAACGTCTTAACTCTTGATTGTTGTGGCATGATCGTATAGAAATACCAATAGTAGCTATAAGGCTAATTTATTGTTCGCAGGCCAAAATCTGGGCCATACTGTTCATAATACATTGCAATTAACACAGGGTTTACTGATGGTTGCAGATCTCCTTTTAGAAGCAGCGGCGCTGATGTTTATTGGCATGGTCGCAGTGTATACGTTCCTGTTCTTGCTGGTCGTGCTGTTAAGGCTGATGAGTCATACCGTGCAGCGTTACTTTCCGGTTAAGCAAGCCGAACAATCTACCAAACTGGAAACTGCCTCCAGTCAAACTGTCTCGCCTGCGGTTGTCGCTGCCATCGGGGCAGCTGTGCATCAATACCGCCAAAAACAATAATTGATAAAGAGGATACTGGCATGTCTAAGCCCTTGTTATTAACCGAACTGGTGCTGCGTGATGCGCATCAATCTTTACTGGCCACCAGGCTGCGATTGGAAGATATGCTGCCCATTGCCAGTAAATTAGACCAGGTAGGCTATTGGTCAGTCGAATCCTGGGGTGGTGCGACCTTTGACGCTTGTATCCGTTATCTGGGCGAAGATCCCTGGCATCGGATCCGGGAATTAAAGAAAGCGATGCCAAATACCAAGCAGCAAATGTTGCTGCGTGGTCAGAATTTACTCGGTTACCGCCATTACGCCGATGATGTGGTGACCCGATTTGTTGAGCGCGCGCATGAAAACGGCGTCGATGTGTTCCGGATTTTCGATGCAATGAACGATATCCGCAACCTGCAAACGGCAGTTCAGGCCGCGATTAAAGTGGGGGCACATGCCCAGGGCACGATTTCTTACACCGTTAGCCCGGTCCATACCATAGATAGCTGGGTAGATATGGCACGACAGCTGGAAGATATGGGCTGCGACTCAATTTGTATTAAAGATATGGCGGGTTTGCTGAAGCCTTATGATTGCGAAGAGCTGGTTACCCGTATTAAAGAGTCGGTGAAGATCCCATTGGCGATGCAATGCCATGCCACCACCGGTTTGAGTACTGCGACTTATCAGAAAGCGGTGGATGCCGGTATCGATATGTTAGATACTGCCATTTCCTCGATGAGTATGACCTATGGCCATAGTGCAACCGAAACCTTGGTAGCTATTACCGAAAACACCGAACGTGATACCGGCCTGAATATGGAATTGCTGGCAGAAATTGCTGCCTATTTCCGCGACGTGCGGAAGAAGTACGCCAAGTTTGAAGGTTCGCTAAAAGGTATTGACGCCCGTATTCTGTTAGCACAGGTTCCCGGTGGTATGCTGACCAATATGGAAAGCCAGCTAAAAGAGCAGGGCGCACTGGAAAAACTGGACGAGGTATTAAAAGAAATTCCCCGCGTGCGCGAAGATCTCGGCTATATTCCACTGGTGACACCAACTTCACAAATTGTCGGCACTCAGGCGGTACTTAATGTGTTAACCGGCGAGCGTTATAAGAGTATCACCAAAGAAACCGCAGGCGTGTTAAAAGGCGAGTATGGTGCGACACCTGCACCGGTTAATACTGAACTACAGCAAAAAGTGCTGGCTGGCGGCAAGGCGATTACCTGTCGGCCAGCCGATGTGCTGACGCCAGAACTTGAAAAGCTCACTACGGAATTATCCGAGCTGGCGAAAACTGAAAACATCGATTTAGCGTCAGAGCTGGTCGATGATGTGCTGACCTATGCGCTGTTCCCGCAAGTTGGTTTAAAATTCCTGAAAAACCGCAATAACCCTGCCGCCTTCGAGCCGGCGCCAGATTTGGTCGATGAACCGGTAAAAACAACGTCATCCAGTCAGTCTAAGCCGATAAGCACTGCTGGCCCTGCCAGTTATAGCGTACGGGTTGATGGGAAGGTTTATGAAGTTGAAGTCGCACCCAGTGGTGAGCTCAGCAGTGTTAAGCCTGTGGTGTCAGAAAATATCCCGGGCAGTGCCTCTGTTACCGGTAGCACCACGTTAAATTCACCGCTGGCCGGCAATATCTGGAAAGTCGTCACCAAGGCCGGTGCCAGTGTTAAGCGCGGTGACGTGGTGATCATTATGGAAGCGATGAAGATGGAAACCGAGGTGCGTGCCGTGGCCGATGGTGTTGTGGCAAAAATTCACGTTGCCGCCGGCGATGCCGTTGCCAATGGCGATGTGTTAATCAGCTTTGAATAAACCCGGTCGTCGTTAAGGATTAGAAATGGAAGCATTACAAACGCTGATTGCCTCGACCGGTCTAGTCAACTTCACGCCTGGTCAGATCGTGATGATGTTGGTTGGGGTCGTTTTGCTGTATCTGGCGATTGCCAGAGGTTTTGAACCCTTGCTACTGGTGCCGATTGGTTTTGGCGCCATCCTGACTAATATCCCACTGGCAGGGATGGGGGAGCCGGGTGGTATTCTGTATTTGTTTTATGAAATGGGGATTACCTCCGGTCTTTTTCCATTACTGATCTTCCTTGGCGTGGGCGCCATGACCGATTTTGGTGCCCTGATTGCCAACCCAAGGACCATGTTCTTAGGTGCTGCCGCTCAGTTCGGGATCTTTGCGACCTTATTTGGCGCTATCGCGTTGAATTGGGTGCCAGGCTTAAGTTTTACGCTCAAAGAGGCGTCTGCCATTGCGATTATCGGTGGTGCTGATGGTCCGACTGCCATTTTCCTGGCATCGCGGCTAGCACCAGATCTGCTCGGTGCGATAGCCGTGGCGGCATACTCCTATATGGCTTTGGTGCCCTTGATCCAACCGCCGATTATGCGGGCCCTGACTACCGAAGCCGAGCGCAAAATTCAGATGACACAGCTTAGGGTGGTCAGTAAGCGTGAGAAAATTGTGTTTCCGTTATTGCTACTGCTGCTAACCATCTTACTGTTACCAACAGCAGCACCACTGATCGGAATGTTCTGTTTAGGTAATCTGATGAAAGAGTGCGGGGTTGTTGACCGCCTGAGTAAAACGGCCCAGAACGAGCTGATTAATATCGTAACAATTTTCCTTGGTTTAGCGGTTGGCTCGCGCTTAAGTGCAGATAAGTTCCTGACCACCCAAACGCTGGGCATTTTGGTGTTGGGGATGATTGCCTTTGCAATAGGAACTGCTGCCGGGGTGTTAATGGCCAAGCTAATGAATAAGGTATCGAAGCAACCGATTAACCCACTAATCGGTTCGGCCGGTGTGTCGGCGGTGCCGATGGCGGCCAGGGTATCGAATAAATTGGGCCTGGAAGCGGACCCGCATAACTTCCTGTTGATGCATGCAATGGGGCCAAATGTCGCTGGTGTGATTGGCTCGGCAGTCGCAGCGGGGATCTTGTTAGCCTTAGTCGGTTAATCGATACTACAAAAAAATAGCCCGCGCTGCGGGCTATTTTTTTAGCTAAATCCAAGCAGCAAAGGTCTACATGCCCTAGGGCGCAGCTTGCTCAGTATCGCTATCGCTCTGGCGTTTGGCCAGATAGTGTTGCTGCTGCTGTTGTAGCTGGCTCAGCAGGGTTCGGGCGGTGGCACTGAATTGCTGTTTTTCGTTACCCGCCAGCGGCGTGGCCTGCGGCAATTTTACGGTACGTGGATTACGATGTACGCCAGCCACGATAAATTCATAATGCAAATGGGCACCGGTAACCCGACCCGAGGCTCCCAACCGGCCTATGGTTTGGCCTTGCTTTACCCTTTGCCCGACTTTAACGTCACGGCGGGATAAATGCAGGTATTTGGTGGTGACATTATTCGCATGTTGAATAAAGACATAATGACCATTCAGATTATTAAAAGCGGAATGCGTTACCCGACCATCACCGGCTGCCATAATTGGCGTACCAACAGGGGCCACATAGTCAGTGCCATTATGGGCCCGCACTGTACCTAATACCGGGTGCAGGCGCCTTGGATTAAAATTAGAACTGACGTACTGAAAACTTACCGGGGCGCGCAAAAAAGCCTGACGCATGCTCTGACCATTCGGTTTATAGTAGTTGCCGTCAGAGTGCAGGATGGCTTGATATACCTCGCCCTGATTGGTAAATTCTGCCGCCAGAATAGTACCGTTACCCAATGGCTCGCCTTCCAGATATTCGGCATTAAATAATACGGCGAAGCTATCACCGGCGCGTAAATCCAGCGCAAAATCGATATCCCAGCCAAAGACACCGGCCAGTTGCATGATCTGGCTTTCCGTTAAGCCGGCAGCCAGACCGGCATGCCAGAAACTACTGCGGATTTCACCGGCGGCGAATTGTTGCTGCAACTCAACCGTTTTTTTACTGGTAGCGGCACTAAAACCGCCATCGCTCTGACGTGAGACTTCCAAGGTTTCCAGGCGGTTAATGGCATAGCGTAATTGCTGCAGTTCGCCTTGCTGATCCAGACCAAACTCAATTTGCTCGCCAGGAAATAACCGGGTTAGGGTGCGGGTTGGCCGGCCCAGATCCAGGATCTGTTGCATGGTTTGCTGGCTTACTCCGGCCTTGCGGAACAGACCCGATAAAATATCGCCGGATTGCACAGAGACGGTTACCCAGTTTAACCCCGGTTCAGCGCCTGGTTGTTGTGATGTGGGTTCTGGCATATCGGCTGTTGTATTGGTTAGGTCGCTATCCGTTGCGGTGTTTGACAGTTCTGCGGCAACAGCGTCACGTAATTCGTCACTGACAAAATTATCGATGGCGGCAAGGTCTAATCCGGTAGCAATCTCATCTGCCGGGCGCTCAGTATTGCGCGATGCCGAGGCGTGTTCGGACGGCATCAGTAGTAAAATGGCTAGCAGCACGGAAACCAACAGAATCAACAGACGGTGGCGGGAAGGTAATTGCGAGACCAGTTGTTGCATCGGGAAATACCATCGAGTTGAAAATGCACAAAAACCGAGCATAAACCCTTTTTTTCGGTGATACCAGACTTTTCTGCGTTTCGTCATGGCGGAACATCAGCTAGAATGGCTGTTCTATGAGCGAAAAAGCAAGATTGCAGGAGTATAAAATGGCCGATTGGGCACAGGCATTAGCAGAGCTGAAACGCGGTTGCGAAGAAATTCTGCTGGAAGAAGAGCTAATTGCCAAATTAAAAGAAGGCAAGCCGCTAAAGATCAAGGCCGGCTTTGATCCTACGGCTCCTGATTTGCATTTAGGCCATACGGTACTTATTAATAAATTACGGACTTTCCAGCAACTGGGTCATGAAGTGATTTTCCTGATCGGTGACTTTACCGGCATGATTGGCGATCCGAGCGGTAAAAACGTGACCCGTAAGCCGCTAAGCCGTGAAGATGTGCTGGCAAACGCCGAAACCTACAAAGAACAGGTGTTTAAAATTCTGGATCCGGCGAAAACCCGGGTAGCCTTTAACTCGCAGTGGATGGGCGAGCTGGGCGCAGCCGGTATGATTAAGCTGGCGTCACGCCAGACGGTCGCGCGAATGCTGGAGCGCGACGATTTTAAAAAGCGCTTTGCTAACAACCAGTCGATCTCGATCCACGAGTTCCTCTATCCGCTGGTACAGGGCTGGGACTCCGTAGCATTAGAAGCCGATGTCGAGATGGGCGGTACCGATCAGCGCTTTAACCTGCTAATGGGCCGTGAGCTGCAAAAAGAAGAAGGTATGCGGCCGCAAACCGTAATGATGGTGCCATTACTGGAAGGTCTGGACGGTGTGCAGAAGATGTCCAAGTCGCTGGGCAACTATGTCGGCATTACCGATGCCCCGACCGAGATGTTTGGCAAAATCATGTCGATTTCTGACGATCTGATGTGGCGCTACTATGGCTTGTTAAGCTTCCGGCCGTTAGCGGAAATCCAGCAGTTAAAGCAGGATGTGTCAGCCGGTGCCAACCCGCGCGATGTGAAGATTTTACTGGCAAAAGAGATTATTGCCCGTTTCCATGATGAGACCGCTGCTGAAGCGGCGCATCAGGATTTTATTCAGCGTTTTAGCAAAAATGCTTTACCAGATGATATTCCGGAAGTGCTGCTAAGCTGTGAGGGACAGGCAATGCCGATTGCTAACTTACTAAAAGAAGCGGGTTTGGTTGACAGCACTTCAGAAGCAATCCGGATGATTAAGCAAGGCGCGGTGAAATTAAACGGTGAGCAAAAGATTGAAGATAGCAAACTGGATGTCGCGAAAGGCAGCAGCCAAATTTATCAGGTCGGTAAACGTAAGTTTGCCAAAGTCACCTTGCAGTAATGACCGGCCTGGCAGCGAATGTCGTCTGCCAAACGTAGTCTTTTCAACACAGCCGGTTGTTTAACGCCGGCTGTGTCATTTTTGGCGGCAGCATTGGGCGAAGTCCGAAAAAAGAAACGGTGGAACGGTATGTTAGGACGTTTATTATTTAGCGGTTGTCTGTTGCTTAGTCTGGTGGCTTGTAGTTTGTCGCCGCAAGCTCCCAGTCGCACGGTTAGCGCAGCTGAGCAACTGGTACTGGCCGAGCAGCGTGGCCAGTTGGTGTTGCATTGGCCGGAGCAGCGCAGTGAGCGTGTTGCGGTAAATAATAAACGGCGTTTTCTGGCTTATGCCGGTCAGGGCGAGTTATTGATCGATCTGCAACAGACACAGGAGTTACAACTCAGGCTGAATCAACAGCTGCTGACGCTTACAGCCACAGCGCAACAGCAACGGATTGATATTTCGAAGCTAACCCGTAATGGCGAGAACCGGCTGGAGTTGGTTAGTATCAAGCCGGCCAATGCACAGGTACAAATTAGCATCCCTTATCCGACATTACGCAGCGATCTGACCTCTTATGCCACCGCCTTTAGTGCCGTTGACCAGTTAATAGAGCAGGAGATCAGGCAAGGCTTTCCCGGTGCCGTGCTAGTGGTGGTAAAAGATGGCGTCATTATTAAACACAGTGCCTATGGCTATGCCGAGCGTTACCAGGCGGACGGAACACTGCTGAGCCAGCCGCGGCTGATGCAAACCGATACGCTGTTTGATATCGCCTCTAACAGTAAAATGTATGCCACTAACTATGCGCTGATGCGCTTAGTCAGTGAGGGTAAGCTGGATGTGACTAAGCCGGTACAGCATTATCTGCCTGAGTATCAGGGCGATGGCCGCGAGCAGCGCACGGTCAGTGACCTGCTGTACCACACAGCCGGCTATGCGCCCGAGGTGCATTTTTTCCGCCCGGATAACCGGCATGGCCCGCAGTTCTATTCGTTAAATAAAGCCGATACCGAGCAGCTTATTCTGACTCAGGTCCCGTTTGCGACTGAGCGTGGCACGGCCGCAGTCTACAGTGATGTCGACTATATGCTGCTGGGGATGCTAATTGAGCGACTCAGTGGCCTGTCACTGGATCAGTATCTGCGTCAGCAGTTTTATTTACCGCTGGGGTTATCCCACACCCTGTTTAATCCGCTGCAACATGGCTTTAGCCGCGATCAGATTGCCGCAACAGAGCTCGATGGTAACAGCCGTGGCGGCCGGGTTAGTTTTCCGGCCAATCGTAGCGGCGTGATTGTCGGCGAGGTGCATGACGAAAAAGCCTTTTATTCATTTCAGGGCGTGGCAGGCCATGCCGGTTTGTTTAGCACCGCTGAAGAACTGGCCGTGTTGATGGCGTTAAGTTTACAAGGTGGTGGTTATGGCTGGCAGCAGTTTTTTACACCGGCAACCCTGGCACAGTTTGTGGCGCCGTCACCCTATGACCATCGCTTTGGACTGGGCTGGCGCACCGCAGTGCAGGGCGACTTAAACTGGCACTTTGGTGCCTATGCCAGTGACAGTGCCTATGGTCATACCGGTTGGACCGGCACTGCGACAGTGATCGATCCGGAACAGCAATTATTGGTGGTACTACTTACCAATAAAAAGCACAGCCCAATCGTTGCCGAGGGTGACAGCTACCGTTTTAGCGGAGATAGCTTTGAAACCGGACGGTATGGCTCCATCTTAACCCTTATTTATCAGGCTTTACCGTAAAAGGACCGACTATGTTTTTGATTGACCAGCTTATTCTCGTTGCCTCTGTGCTGATTCTACTGGGTATTCTGTCCAGTAAGCTGTCGGCCCGGTTGGGTTTACCGATGCTGGTGCTGTTTTTATTAGTCGGGATGTTAGCCGGAGAGGAAGGGTTTGGTCGTTTAGCCTTTAACAACCCGCAGTTCGCGCATGCGGTCGGTACCATAGCACTGGCTTTTATTCTGTTCGACGGTGGTTTACAAACTCCCCTCAGTGCGGTGAAAAAGGTGTGGAAACCCGCGTCGATTCTGGCAACCTTGGGGGTTATGGTGACAGCGCTGCTCACCGGTGTCGCGGCCAGTTATATTCTGTCAATCAGCTTAATGGAAGGTTTGCTGATCGGCGCTATCGTCGGTTCAACTGATGCCGCAGCGGTATTCTCACTGTTACGTAATGCCGGTATTAATCTGAACGAACGCTTGAAGTCGACTCTGGAAATTGAGAGTGCCTCGAACGACCCGATGGCAATTTTCCTAACAGTCACATTGCTGGAAGTGCTGGTAAATGGCTTAAAACCCGGTGTTGGCGTATTGCAGCTGTTCTTTTTACAGATGGGTGGCGGCGCCTTAGTCGGCTTATTGATTGGTTATCTGACGCTGCAACTGCTGCACCGGATCCAACTGCAGGCAACCGGCTTATATCCGGTGTTGGTAGCGGCTGCCGGTTTACTATCCTTTGGTCTGGCGGCTAATCTCGGTGGCAGTGGCTTCCTGGCCATCTTTATCTGTGGTGTGATGATTGGAAATAACAAATTTTCGTTTCAGAAAACGACCTTTCTGTTCCATGATGGTTTGGCCTGGCTAAGCCAGATTATGATGTTCGTGATGTTAGGGTTACTGATTAACCCCAGCTCACTGCTGGATGTTTGGTGGCAAGGGTTACTGATCGCCGCAGTGCTAATTTTTGTCGCCCGACCATTGGCGGTATTGCCGGTGCTGAAATGGTTTGGCTTTTCACTACGGCAGATGACTCTGGTGTCCTGGGTTGGGCTGCGTGGCTCAGTACCGATTATCCTGGCGATTTTTCCACTAATGTATGGCTTGCCGGGTGCGGAACTTATTTTCAACGCGGTGTTTTTCGTGGTGTTAATTTCCGCAACCTTACAAGGCTCCACTCTGGCTTGGGTTGCTAAAAAGTTGGATTTGATTGAACCGGTAACAGCCAAGCCAGCGGCAACACTGGAAATTACCGCCTTAGGGGATGTTGACGCCGAAATTGTCGAGTACACCCTGGCAGCAGGATCGAGAGCGATCAATCGCCGCTTGTCCCGGATGGCCTTACCTGAGGGGGTGGTGGTTGCCATGATTACCCGGCAGGAGCAAATTATTCCGCCGCGAGGTTCAACGGTGCTAGAGGCTGGTGATCATCTGTTTGTGGTGCTGAAAAAAGATTATAAACCGATGCTGGAGCAAATTTTTTCTGAGCCAGGTTTTATTAACCCTGAATTACCCACTACGCTAAGGTTAAAAGGGGCGAGTCGGTTTAGTGATCTGGCTTGGTGTTATAACCTGGATTTTACGGGGCAGGATGCTGAGCTAACATTGGATGAGTATTGCCGGGAAAAACTGAGCACTGAGGTTGTGGCTGGAGCTGAGGTAATTATCGGCGCGATAAAATTAACTGTGGATGAAATTGTCGGTAACCGCATTACCACAATACGACTGGATACCCGGCTGGAAAGCGATTAAACGCCCGATAACGCATAGCGGCGAACTGGTACGCGTCGGCGGCCTGGACGAAAAGCTGGATACTGGCATTGCCATTATGCTGGATGTAGAAAAGGCGCTTGGCCTGACCGAACATATCAAAAAGCTGGAACAGCAAAAGCCGCTGGACGCCTGATAAGCAGCCGTTAGCGGCCGTACGCTAACTAAGCAACCAATACACCACCGGCAGGGTCACTAAGCCAGCCAGAATACCAAAACCGATCACGCCGCTGACTAAGCGTGGCGCCAGACCTGCCATAATGGCGATAGCGCCGGCCGAAATCATCGGCGGCATCGCCGCCTGAAAGATACTGATTTGTACCGCCAGACCTTCCTGTCCCAGCGCGCGCCAAATTAGCCAGGCACTGATTGGCATCAAAGCCAGTTTGATGCAGAGTGCGCTAATCAAAGGTGACACTTCAGCTTTACTAAAGCGGAAACTGAGCTGAAAGCCAACCGCAATCATCACCACCGGCACCAGGGTCGCGGCCAGATTATCCACCAGTGATACTGCCAGTGGCGGCAGACTAAAATCCCGGATCAGCAAGCCAACGATCAACGCAATAAAAGACGGAAAACCAATAATCTTCAGCAAAATCGCCTTGGGGGTTGGCTTAGTCATTGTTGGGCTATAGATCGCCGCCACGATAGTGACATAGGTTGCCAGCGCAATAAAGGAACCAATCTGGTCATACACCACGGCATAAGGCATGGCGGTTTGACCAAACAGCGCTTCGGTCATCGGAAAGCCAAGAAAAGAGGTATTGCCCAGCGGCAGGATCACCAGCAAAGCCCCGGTGACTTCGCGGGACCAGCCAAATAACCGGCTGAGTAGCAATACTGTGGCCACCACCACCAACAGCAGCAACCAGGGGGTGACAGCCGGGATCAACAGGGCAAAGGAGAACTCCAGCAACTTGATATTTTTCAGGATCAGCGCCGGTAATGCCACATAGAGCACATAGATATTCAGCACTAAACCACTGTTGTCCGGCATGGCGGGTAAACGGCGTAACAGCATGCCAATAAGCAAATAGGCCAATACCAGGTAAAAATTTTCCATCTTCTACTCGCTGTTGGTTAAAGGGGCAGAACGCGAAATTAACTGTTCCTTAGCGGCTTTACTGAGTTGCTTAACCTGATACTCAGCTTTACTGGCGCTGGCGCGACAGGGGTAAGGCTGTTGATAAACCAGGGTCAGCGGGCCCTTACCACGCAGCGACTTAGCGCCACCGGCTAATTCGCCCCGATGTTGGCGCAGGCGCCGCACCGGATCGGTACTAATGCCGGTATAGAGTTGCCCTTGTGCGGTACGGATCAGATAAAGATACCAGTCGGACACGGCATCATATCTCCGGCGCCGTCGCCCTGCTATAATAGCCGGCTGACACAGCTTGACGAAAAACTAGTTCGGAACATCGCATGCAATTTCAAACCCTGGCTCTGGCAGAGCCTATTCTACGTGTTTTAGCTGAGCAGGGCTATCAGGCTGCTACGCCAGTGCAGCAGCAAGCTATCCCGCCGATCCTGAGTGGCAAAGATGTGCTGGCTGGCGCCCAAACCGGTACCGGCAAAACGGCGGCATTCACCTTACCATTGCTGCAACAACTGCTCAATGCGCCGAAAGTCTTACAACCAGCCCAAGTCAGAGTATTGGTATTAACGCCCACCCGCGAGCTGGCGCAACAGGTATTTGAAAGTGTGCAAACCTATAGCCGCTATTTGTCAGTGCGGTGTGCCGTATTTTATGGCGGGGTGTCAATCCGGCCGCAATATGATGAGGCTGAGCAAGGGCTGGATATTCTGGTCGCCACGCCGGGGCGTTTAATTGATCATCTACATCAACAGACCATTGATTTAAGTCAGCTGGAAGTGCTGGTGCTGGATGAAGCAGACCGCATGCTGGATATGGGGTTTATTGTTGATATTAAACGCATTATGGCCAAGTTGCCGGCACAGCGGCAAACCCTGCTGTTTTCGGCGACCTATTCCAAAGAGATTAAAATTCTGGCCGATGAGCTGTTAAATAAGCCGGTGTTAATTGAGGTTGCCACCGCCAACGCAACTGCAGACCGCGTCACCCAACAAGTTTATCTGGTCGATCGTCATCGCAAGCGCGAATTGATTTCGCATATGATTGGCATGCAAAATTGGCCACAGGTGCTGATCTTTGTCCGCACCAAACATGGTGCCGACCGGCTGGCGAAACAACTGCAAAAAGACGGCCTGACCACAGCCGCGATCCATGGCGATAAGGCGCAGGGAGCAAGGCAACGCGCACTGGACGAATTTAAACAGGGTAAGGTGCGGATCTTAGTGGCGACCGATATCGCCGCCCGTGGTTTGGATATCAGTGAGTTACCCTATGTGGTGAACTACGATCTGCCTCAGGTGGCCGAGGACTATGTACACCGTATCGGCCGCACCGGGCGTGCTGGTTTAAGTGGCGTAGCGGTCACGCTGGTGGGGCCGGATGAACTCGGCGCTTTGCAGGATATTGAAAAACTGACCCAGCAGGTCCTGCCAACCCAGATCGTACCGGGTTATGAGCACGACCCCAGTTTTCAGCCACCAGAAGAACAGCTGGCGCGTAAACCCGGACAGCGGCCAGGTGCTCGGCATGATGGCCCGGCGAAAAAGCAATCTGCCGGCAAACTTAAAGCCAAACTCAGAGCTAAAGCACTGGGTAAGGCCTAACAACACCGCGACACAACAGTTTCACAACAGCGGCGGCAGCGGGTGCGGCCGCTACTGCTTATTCAATCAGACTTAAAATATCTGCCACCAGATCATCCATTGCCAACAACAAGCTTTACAGTAATAAGGTTAATTCATAGAGAAGCTTTTGCACATTTTGCCGGCTATCCATTAGCAGTAGCAGCTCAAGCTGTTGCTGCTTAGCATCCACCCGATAAAACAGCAGATTATGTTTATCCAACTGCCATTGCCGGTATTCGGTTAAGCCCAGCTTGAACAAGCGTTCGCTAATTGGCGCAATCAGTGGCTGCGCGGGTAAAGTCGTGGCGATCTGCTCTTTAATACTCGCCAGTGTTTTTTCCGCTAGTTCTGCGGAATACTTTTCAGTTAAAAATGCCTGCAATCTTTGGCGGGATAAACGAAACAGTGGCGAGGCGACCAGCTTGTAGCCACTAGTCAAAGGCTTGCTCCAGCGTTAACGCCTTATCTTGTAATGATTTTTCAGAAAGTTTTAATAATTTTAATAAAGCGAGGGTATCCTGCTGGAATTGATAATCCTGATAGGACTGCACCACAAAAGCCGGCTTACCGTTTTTGGTTATCAGTAGCTCTTCCTGTAGCTCCAGTGTATTGGCATGTTCTTTCAGGTAGGTAATGGTCTCAGTTTGCATTGGCCGTCCTTTAAAAGACTTTTTTCAGACTGATTCAGCTTAGCAGAGAGTATTGCAGGCGGCAAATAGCGAGCTAACTGCGATAGAGGGTTTTGATCAAATGAAAGCCAAACTGGGTTTTAACCGGCCCTTGCACACTTAACAGCGGCCCTTTAAAGACCGCATCATCAAAGGGCTTGACCATCTGGCCTTTACGAAACTCACCGAGGTCACCGCCTTTTTTTCCAGACGGACACAATGAGTGTTGTTTTGCCAGTTTGCCAAAGTCGGCGCCTTGCTCCAGCTGCTTTTTCAGCTTTTCCGCTTGTTCGCGGCTTTTTACCAGAATATGTAAGGCGCAGGCTTTGGCCATGGTCGTTACTCTCGCGATTAGCCAGCAGGTTGCTGCTGGGTGATACAGTGAATATTACCGCCGCCCAGCAGGATTTCCCGGCCGGGTACCGTCACTACCTGATGCGCCGGGAACAGCTGCTGCAGGATCTCTGCTGCGACCTGATCGTTCGGATCATCAAAGGTGGGCAGAATTAAGCCGCCATTACATAAATAGAAATTAATGTAAGAGCCGGCCAGACGGGCATTGGCTTCGCGAGGGATCGCGGCCATTGACTGATCGACAGACGCATATTCTTCGGCTTTGGCGATAATCGGCGCAGGTACCGGCAGCTTATGCACCTTAATTTTGCGGCCCTTCGCATCGGTACTGGCTTCTAAATAGTCCAGCGCCGCTTTGCTGCGGGCATACTGCGGATCGTTCTTATCGTCAGTCCAGGCTAACAACACTTCACCGGGTTTGACAAAGCAAGCCATATTATCGACATGACCGTCAGTTTCATCATTAAAGATGCCGTCTTCCAGCCACAGCACTTTTTCAATCGCCAGATGCTCGCGCAGCATGGCTTCAATCTGTTCGCGGCTTAAATGCGGGTTGCGGTTGGCATTGAGCAAGCATTCAGCTGTGGTCAGCAGGGTGCCTTCACCATCGACATGAATAGCGCCACCTTCCAGCACAAAGCCCTCGGTGCGGTAGCGCGGCAGCTGCTCAATGCCAAGAATTTTACTGGCAACCTGATCATCGCGATCCCAGGGGAAATACAGGCCGCCATTCAGGCCACCCCAGGCGTTAAAGGTCCAGTCCACGCCACGGACTTCTCCTTTACCATTGGTAACAAAGGTCGGGCCGGTATCACGGCACCAGGCGTCATTATTGGAAATTTCGACCACCCGGATTGGGAACTTGGTATTGGCCTGGCTGAGCTGGGCGTAGGCATTGGCATACTGTGCCGCCGATACGCCAACCGATACCGGTTCAAAGCCGGCAATGGCTTTAATGACGGTAACAAAGGCGGCTTGTGCCGGCTTGGCACCTAAACGCCAGCTGTCAGTGCGCTCTGGCCAAATCATCCAGGTTTGCTTATGCGGCGCCCACTCGGGCGGCATACTAAAGCCGTCTTGTTTTGGGGTAGAGGTTAGCGTTTGGCTCACTTGCTGTTCTCCGGGTTGATTTTGCCGTCTTTGGTCAGCAGCGTATCGTAGATATCGATGCGACGATCACGGAACACGCCCCAGGCGCGACGAATGGCAGCCACTTCATCTAAATCAAAGGTATGGACCAGTACGGATTCGTCAGTTTCGTTCGCTTCCTGTACCTTGGCACCGCTGTGGTCAGCAATAAAGGAGCTGCCATAGAAGGTAATGGAGAAATCGCCCTCGGTTTCAGTACCAATGCGGTTAGATACGATCACCGGCGTTAAGTTTGCCGCCGCATGACCCTGCTGCGTGCGCTGCCAGTGGTCGCGGGAATTAATAGTGGCATCATGCGGCTCACTACCAATGGCAGTGGGGTAGAAAATCAGCTCAGCGCCCTGCAGTGCCATACTACGGGCACACTCCGGGAACCACTGGTCCCAGCAAATACCGACGCCCACTTTGGCATAACGGGTATTCCAGACTTTAAAGCCAGTGTCGCCCGGGGTGAAGTAGTACTTTTCGCTGTAACCCGGGCCATCCGGAATATGGCTCTTGCGGTAAATGCCCATATTGCTGCCATCGGCATCCAGCATCACCACAGTGTTATACAGGCAGTTGCCGGCACGCTCATAGATGCTGATCGGCAGCACCACTGCCAGCTCTTTAGCAATCTTGGCAAAGTGTTTTACCGCCGGGTTTTCTTCTACCGGCACGGCAAAACCTAAATACTCAGGCTTTTGCTTTTGGCAGAAATAGTTACGTTCGAACAGTTCCTGTAACAGAATGATTTGTGCGCCCTGAGCCGCCGCCTGGCGCACCAGTTTTTCCGCGCGGGCGATATTTTCTTCGACATTCCAGCCACCAATCATCTGGGTAGCAGCAACCGTTACATTACGCATCAGATCTCTCCAAGTCAGCAGTGATAAGTCCGGTCTACAGGGTACCGGCGTATATAGCCGACATCAGCCTTGCCAGCATGTCGGCTATCGCTTTGCTGCCGCGGCGTCGCCGGGCAACAGGGCGCGCAAAATGCCGCATTTTCAGTCAGCCGTCAATCTTTTTTCGGCTTATTTGATCTGGCTGTTTTGCACGCTACAAAATTGTTGTTAACCTTAGCAAAATTTTACCGGAATTACTTGCCGCGGTGCGGTAAAAGCAGGACAAAAAGATGCAAAACCTAATAACCAGCGATGTGGTGATCAGCGGCGGCGGTATGGTCGGTGCCGCCCTGGCGGTTGCACTCAGTCGCTTAGGCTTGTCGATTACCGTGCTGGAGCGCCAGGCGCCAGCGCCGTTCGAGGCGCAAAGCGCGATTGATTTACGGGTGTCGTCGTTAAATCTGTGTTCCGAACGTTGGCTGACAGCACTCGGCGCCTGGCAAAACCTGCAGCAAATGCGGCTGTGTCCGTATCAATATTTACAGGCAGGCGAGGGCAAGGCGCAGCTGCGCTTTGCTGCCAGTGAAATTGGCGAGCTTCACCTTGGCCATATTGTCGAAAATAATTTGGTACAGCTGGCACTGTGGCAGCAGTTTGCTGAGTCAATCACGGTACTGACTGACTGTGAAATTACTGCGCTACGGCAAGACGAGCAGGGCGTGGAGCTAACGCTGAGCGATGGCCGTCAGCTGCAGTGCCTGCTGCTAATTGGCGCCGATGGTGCCCAGTCTAAAGTGCGGCAGCTGGCGCGCATTGGTACTGCCGGCTGGCAATATCAGCAAGCTTGTCTGGTGGCCTATGTCGATACACCTTATCCACAGCAGGATATTACCTGGCAGCAGTTTTACCCCAGCGGCCCGCGCGCCTTTTTACCCTTACCTGGCGCGCAGGCGTCCTTAGTCTGGTATGACGAAGCTGCCAAAGTGAAGCAATTGGCGGCGTTAAGCCCCAAAGCTTTAGAGCAGGCCTTTATTGAGGCGTTTCCGCCAGAGCTGGGTGCGATTAAGCTAAAAAGCTCAGCCTGGTTTCCGCTGGCGCGGATGCAGGCACAGCAATACGTAAAAGGCCGGGTGGTACTAGCCGGCGATGCGGCGCATACCATTAATCCGCTGGCCGGGCAGGGGGTGAACCTGGGCTTTGCTGATGCGATGTTATTGGTTGAACAGCTGGCGGCGAATTTAAGCGCCGGCAAGTCCCTCACGGATACGGATAGTTTACAGCAGTATCAGCGGCAGCGGCGTATGCAGAATACGCTGATGATGGGGGCGATGGATGTGATTTATCAGACCTTTAGCCGGGAGTCGGCGCCGCTGTCGTTGTTGCGAAAGCAGGGGCTTAGGTTAGCGGCCAAGGCAGGGATGGCGAAGCAGTTGTTAACTAAGTATGCCGTGGGGAATTCGGTGTTTTAAACCTGCTGCCTAGACGCCATAGTTTTAGATGCTGCCCGGTGCACTGAGTTAGAACCTTCGTAATGATTAGCACCAGTAGCGTTGAGATT
>NZ_LCWL01000086.1:0-16669 GCF_001441695.1 Alishewanella sp. WH16-1
GGGGATCCCTCAGGCAATTTACCGAACTTTATCCAGGCTAAATATGCCTTACCTACTAACATTTGGGCCTCAAGAAGAGAGTCGGTTAGGAGGCTTTAGATTTTACGATCATTTCGGTCCGTTACATTTCAGTTTTAAGTCAGGTAGTAATCGTTTCATTTTTATAGATAGCACTGGAACCACAGACTTTAGTTGGCAGTATCGATGGTTGGAAGAGGAGTTGATGTTTTCTCAAGAGGATAATTTGTTCTTATTCAGTGCACATCCATTTTACAGTAGCGGGAAAAAAGCTTTATTTGACTCAAATGAGGATACATTTGCAGATAGTCATCAAAAAAAGTTCTCATCTTTGATTAAGCAGTTGGGTGCTGATGTTGTTTTTTCCTCAATCTCGCCCATTTTTGACAGACAAATTCATGGTGATACAACTTTTATCACAACTGGTGGTGCTGGTGGCTTTGTGATTAATGATGAGGCGAGTCACTATCATTTTGTATCGGTTACGGTGAAAGCTAATGTGATTGAAGTATTAGAGCACCCTCTTGAGGTGGGGCAGCTACCAATTTTAAGAACTGTTGAAAGTGCCTGGTTCTTTATTCATTCACTTTTTTATGTTGGGTATTTAAATTTTATACTGTTGGTAAGCACCTTTATTGTCCTTGCGTATTGGTTGCATGAAAGAGTGTTGAGTGACAGGGACTACTACCCAAATTACGATATTGATTTGGATTGCCAAAGTGACAAGTCGCTGCGAATAGCTCATTTCACCAATAACTATCTGCCTTTTATCGGTGGCGTTCCTCTGTCGGTAGATCGGTTACGAAATGGTCTACTGACACTTGGGCATAACATACTGGTTGTTGCACCAAATTACCCAGGAGCAATTGAAAGCGATGAGAATGGAATTTTCAGAGTGAACTCGCTCCTCCCCTTTGGTCGGAATAGTGAATTTCGTGTTGCTAACATTTTTTCGTTGAAGCTTTATCGCGAAGTTATTCGTTTTAAACCCGATATCATTCATGTTCATCACCCATTTTGGTTGGGGCGAGCAGGGCTTTATCTGGCCAAATGGTTGAAGATCCCAGTTGTTTACACTTATCATACAAGGCTAGAGCACTACGCACACTATGTGCCACTACCAAGCTCGGTGTTTAGGAATCTAATTGCTCATTCATTGATAAGGCGCTTTGCTAATCAGTGTGATGGTGTGATCGTACCGACAGAATGTGCGGAAGAGTACTTAAGAAACATAGGTGTTAAACGCCGGATTTTGGTGCAGCCAACGGGTATTGACATAGAACGAAGCAGTAATTTGTCAGTTAATAAATTGGAGGAGCTGAAAAGAAAGTATGCTCAACCCAATGAGCGTATTTTGATTAGTATTTCTAGATTGAGCCAGGAAAAAAATATTGATTTTCTGCTCGCGGGCGTTGAATTGTTGAAGTCTAAATACAAACAGCCGTTTCGTTTGTTGATTATTGGTGATGGTCCTCATAGGCAACGAATTCAAAATGAAATATCAAGGCGAAAACTACAGCAAAATATTTCGTTAACAGGGAGTATCAATCCTGAAGAAATACCGCTCTTCTGCCAATTAGGCGAAGTCTTTCTTTTCGCATCGATGTCGGAAACCCAGGGTATGGTAATACTGGAAGCTATGGCGGGTGGAATGCCAGTAGTTGCAGTACGATCCAGTGGTATTGATGACATTGTCGATAACGGCAAAAACGGTTTTAAAACATCCTGCGATGTCGCGGTGTGGAGTGATCGAGTGTGCCAGTTGCTCACAAACCAAGCGTTGTTCGATATTACATCATCTGGTGCCGGAATGACTGCCAAAAAGTACAGTATTGAGTGTTTTAGTCGAAATGTAAGCCGCTTCTACGCTCTAATTCACTCAAATCATTCATTAAGATCCAGTCAAAAGCAATAATAGTTCGATATTGATCATTTTCGTTAATGAGCCTTGCGCAAATAGACGCCGAACACTATCACAAAATCTCAATCCCTTCGCACTTATAAGGTCCAATATAGGTGTCTGGTTGCAGTACCTCACCGTCTAAGTTAAAACAAAATAAATATGATTCAGTACGATTGCCAATCTCAATACTTTTCAAACCAACACACTCATTTGGATGACCTGGAAGAATTTTAAATGATGAAATCCCACGTTCGGGATCATGCTTACCGATAGATAGCGTACGAATGTGACTAAAATCTTCGCTAGCCAGTAGCAAAATATTGTTACCGCTTTGTGTTTCATCTCTGGCAGGATCATAAGGTAAATCGGAGACTTTTCGCGGAAAAAATATCCATTCTTGTAGATAGGGATGCCATTCAGCTGCTTCATGAATAACATAGCCTTGTTCACTTAGCTGTAAGGCATCTTTCATCAGTTGATAGCGAGAACTCCAATCAATGCTGGTTATTTTATAGTCATGGTCAAGTATCTTGATCCACTGATGTGCACGTTTTCGGCCATGACTGCCAACAATAAGTTGGTCATTCTTTAAAGTAGCCCATTCACTTTTAAAGCCTTTAAATTTTTCATCACCGCTGCCAGACATAAGAATGTGACGAGGCACCAGTTGATTATGATTACGAACTTCACACACTAATCCAGTTCTGTCATCAAAGGTCAATAATCGCTCTCCAAATTTGACCAATTCAGAAAATTCGGCCCCGCGATCATTTTCAGCGATAAAACTTAATAATTGATGCTCGCCACCTCGCTCTGCAGGTATCGCTTCAATGGTGTAGCTTACCTTTCCAGTTTCTTTATCTACATTACGATACAAGGTGTCATAGCGTAATTTCGATGTCCAGGCTTTCTGCCCATTATCCAGTTCAACTTTAGACGCATGGTCTTCATCTGTAATGATGGCTAGGGTATATTCGGTGGTTGCACTGTTATAACGTTCTTGGCGAATAAGATCAGCTGGTTTTTTCATGAAAATTTCTGCTAAAAAATTGAGCGTAGCAATAATTTATCAGCTATTTACAATTGAAGCTAAAGTATTGTGGTTTTTGGTGTAATAAAACGTTGCCCAGACCTTGTATAGCTAAGCCAGGTCGCTGTAGAACTTTTTGCGGAACTTATTATTGGCTTAACTATCCAAAAAATAAGCACCTTATTACCTGAACCTGCAGCTTCATCAATGATGTATAGGTTTTGGTGTGCGAGCGGCGGTTAACCTTGAGGAAATAGTGTTGTTCTTGCGTTCTGCGCTTACAATTCATTGCCAACATCTGTGGCTAACATTAGCAATAGCTGGCAAAGGAGTTGCGCTTTGCTAAACTCATAAGAAAAACAATGAATTTATTAATAATTTATCTGAGGCGAAAATGAAAATTTTACTTTTAGCCATTATAGCAGGCTTTGTTTTAACTGGTTGTGATAGCGCGAATAACATGATTGATAAAGCACAGGAAGCGGCGAATCAGAAAGTTGAGTCACTGCAAAAGAAGATAGAAAGTTTTAATCTTGAAAGCCTGAATAGTGAATTGTTTAACGACGCCCCTGCGCTTGCTGCATTACTCACCACAACGGTTAACGATGCATTAAACGCTGATTTTAGCAATGTTGCTGAAATGGAAACGCTTAAGGGCAGGATCTCAAATGTCTATGCTTGTTTGGTGGAGCAATCATCCGATAAAACTGCACAGGATATAATGCAAGAGCTACTAGCAAATATGAATAACGCTGATGTCAGGCAGCTTATTCAGAGCGGAGTCGATGCGGGGAAGGCCAAACAATGTATTCTGTAATGTATTGGGCGAATATTAATAAAAAACACCGGGGAGATTCCCCGGTCACCACGATAGTGAGTTACTAAGAACTTTTTAACATTAGCATGTTGCGATGACGTCTCATATCCCCCTAAAACGGCTAATTGAGCGATAGTCGTCTATCAATTTTTAGATTTGTGTCATTGAATGCCTAATTTGTCAGCATGTCAGTGTATTGTCAGTAAAATTTATAAGATCTTTATATCGGAGGCTTTAATCTTTAGAAAAGCTTAATAGCGGCAGGCAAGCAGTAGCGATAGGATTGAGCGTAATTGGATTGTTACTGCTGTGGACTATGTCGACTTATTCTTATTCGTTTGCAGATACGCAAGTTAAAACTAAGCTGAACTATGCTAGACTGCGCCGCAATTTACTGACTCTACTCATAACGCTCGGAAGCTTGACTCATCATGACCACTCTTTACGCAATTTTTCTTGGCATTTTGCAGGGTATTACTGAGTTTTTGCCTATTTCCAGCTCAGCCCATCTTATTCTTGCCCCACTGGTCACCGGGCAGGTAGACCAAGGCCTGGCATTTGATTTAGCGGTGCACCTTGGCACTTTGCTAGCGGTGTTATTATATTTTCGCCGAGATGTGTGGCAGTTAACCGTTGATAGCGTCAGTGCGCTGAACCAACGTAAGCATGTCGGCCAAAGCCCGTTGGCGCTGGCCGTTGTGCTGGGTACTATCCCGGCCTGTATTGCCGGTTTGCTGCTGTTGGATTTAATCGACACCCACCTGCGCTCGGTAGCCGTTATCTTTGTGACTACTCTGCTATTTGGTATTTTACTGGGTGTAGCCGATGTTACCGCTAAAGCGACGCGGGAGCTGTCACAGCTAACCTTAAAAGACAGTTTGCTGGTGGGGTTGGCGCAGGCGGTGTCACTTATTCCCGGCACCTCGCGCTCGGGAGCCACTATCACCGTCGGTTTACTGCTGGGGTTAACCCGCGAAGCGGCGTCACGCTTTTCTTTTCTACTGGCAATACCTATTACTTTTCTAGCCGCCAGCGTGAAATTTCTTGAGGTGATAAGTAACGATGCCACCAGTATTGATTGGCTGGTCTTTGCCATTGGCACCTTCAGCGCGTTTATCACTGCACTTGCAGCCATTCACTTTTTCCTTGCCTGGCTAAACCGCTTTGGTATGTGGCCTTATGTGATTTACCGCTTATTGTTGGCAGCGGCGATTTATTGGTTTTTATTAAGGTAAGTTATGAAATCACTATACTCCATAAAGATGTTGTGGCTGCTAGCTGTTTTACTAACAGGCTGTAGCAAAACACCAGAGCTGGTAAAGCTAAGTGGCGAAGCGCAGGGAACCACCTGGCATATCAGTTACTGGAGCAAACACGACACAAATGCCAGCGAAGTAAACCAGCAAATAGAGGCTGAATTTGCCCGCATAGACAAGCTGATGTCAAATTACCGCGACGATTCGGTAATAAGCCAGTTTAACCAGCAGCAAGAGAATAGCTATCAGACGGTTGGTACTGAATTAGTGCAGCTAATTGAACAAGCCAGATTGATTAGTCAGGCCTCGCAAGGCTGCTACGATTTAACGGTTAAGCCGCTATTCGATTTATGGGGCTTTAAAGCGAACCAATTTAACCAGCCTTCTGCAGCGCAAATTGATGCCGCGCTGCAGCACATCGGCATGCGTCATCTTGGCACAGCAGCGCCAGATAAAGTAGCCAAGGCGGTAACCGAATTAACGGTCGATGTATCTTCAATCGGCCAAGGTTATACTGTCTAGCGCTTAAGTGAGATATTACAAAATAACGGCATCGAACATTTTATGGCAGAAATTGGTGGTGAGCTGTTAACCCAAGGCCACAAGCCTGATGGCAAGCCTTGGCGCATAGCGATTGAGCGGCCTCTGCCAGGCAGCCAGCAGTTGCATAAAATTTTGCAGATGAGCACAACACAGCGCGCAGCTGTAATGACATCCGGCACCTATCGGCATTACTTCGATGCAAACGGCAAACGTTTTAGTCATATTCTCGATGCCCGCACTGGCAAACCGGTGTTGCACGATACGGTTTCAGTAACACTGGTGCATGATAATGCAACACAGGCAGATGCGTGGTCTACCGCTTTACTTTGCAGTGGCCATGAGCAAGGCATGAAGATTGCCAATGAGAATAAACTCGCTGTGCTTTTTATTGTCGAGAGAAATGGCACCTTATTTGAACACGCCAGCCCGGCCTGGCAGCAAAGCCATTTGTTTTCGGAGGTAAAATGATTCGCTTATTCAGCATTGAACAAGGCATTATCCGCGAGACAGCCTGCTCAGACACACCTGATTTAGCGCAGGTTCGCAGTGCTCATTGGATCGATGCGCATGACCCTACCGAGCCAGAGCGCGAGTTACTAAGCACCTTGCTCAGCGTTGAGCTGCCCGAGTCGGATGACGTTGAGGAAATTGAAGCTTCTGCACGGTGCTTTGTTGATCAAGCTGGTATTCATGTACATTCGCTGTTTTTATCGCCATCTGAAGGGCGTCACAGTACAGTGACAGTAGCATGTATCTTACAGTCTGAGCGACTTATCACCATCCGTGAAGGCGATATTGCCGATTTTCGTTTGCTGCGGTTGCGCGCCCGTCGCGGCCAGGTAAGCTGCACTGATCCGACTGAATTACTGGTCACTATGTTGGAGCAAAAAGTCGAAAACCATGCCGATACGCTGGAGGATATTCACTATCAGTTGGAACAGGTTAGCCATCTGGTGCTGGAAGAAAAGGACGCAGAGCTTGATCAGGCCATCAGCAAACTTGCCCGGCTGGAAGATAGTAACGGTAAAATTCGCCTGTGCCTGATGGATACTCAGCGCGATATCTCATTTTTACTGCGCAACTTAAAAGGTAAGCCAATGCAGGAAGAGACACTGCGCGAAATTATGCGCGATGTTGAAACCTTAATGTCGCATACCACCTTCTTGTTCGACAAAATTAACTTCTTAATGGACTCGACGCAGGGCTTTATTAACATTCAGCAAAATCAGATCATCAAAACCTTTTCTATTGCGGCGGTGGTATTTTTACCCCCCACCCTGGTCGCCAGTGCCTATGGCATGAACTTTGACCACATGCCAGAGCTAAAATGGTTGCTGGGATACCCGTGGGCGCTCGGATTGATGCTAGTCTCAGGTTTTGCTCCCTATTGGTTTTTTAAACGTAAAGGCTGGCTATAACGCCGGTAAATTGAAACAGGAAACACCATGCAGTATCTGGTAAGTGCTTTTATATTCATTTTCATCGGCTCGTTCAGCAGTAATGCTGTAGCCTGGGGCCAAACCGGCCATCGCATTACTGGCCAGATTGCTGAGCAGTGGCTCACGGCAGAGACAAAAGCCGCAATTGCTGCCATATTGGGGCCAGAAGGCTTGGCTGAAGCGTCCACTTACCCAGATGATATGCGTTCTAACCCGGACACGTTTTGGCAAAAAACGGCTAATCCATATCATTTCGTTACCCTGGCAAATGGCCAGCATTACCATGACACGGATTGCCCGCCAGAAGGTGATTCAGTCAGTGCGCTGAAGCAATTCACGAAAGTACTGCAAGATAACAGTTCTTCAATCACCGACAAACAGCTGGCACTGCGCTTTGTTGTGCATATGATCGGCGATTTGCATCAGCCGTTGCATGTATCGTCTGGCAAAGTCAAAGATAATGGCGGCAATGCCGTGCCAGTAACTTTTTTTAAACGGCCCAGTAATTTACACCGAATGTGGGATTCAGAACTGATTGACCAACAGCAGTTATCATATAGCGAATATGCCAGCTGGCTAAATGCCCGCATTACCAAACAACAATACCAGCAGTGGAGCTCGGCAGATTACCAGCAATGGATCAGTGAAAGCGCCAGAGTGCGTGATGGTGTTTACCCGTTATCGCCAGAGCTTGGCTGGGATTATTTGTATCAGCACAACCCAACAGTGAAACTGCGCTTGCAACAGGCTGGCGTGCGCATAGCGGCATATCTTAACAAGGTTTTGTAAACTAAGATGAGTAAACTTTCATTCACTCATTCCTAGCACTTTACACGCGGACAACAATATTACTGTAGGGTTGTTTCTGTATTTAACTATAGAGGTTGCCTCAAGATTTTTGCTTGAACTACAATACTTATCACCTTGTTAGCGACCAGCGTTAATTTATTTGAGGTGATTGGAAAACTTGCCACCAGCATTAGTTTGCATTGGCCTTTATACCTTCTAAATTGGTGTAGAATTAGCACTCCGATCTAGTTCATACTGCTAATTCAACATGTTGTTAGCATGATAAAATGTAAATCTATTCCAACTCGTCAGAAATTTTGTTATCTGTAGTTGGCAGCATTAAATTTTTGTTTGCCAACATAAACAGCAAATACAGCCCAAACCTGATGCCATATTCACTAGGTCTGCGCCGATGCTGAACTTGGTCTTTTCCTCGTGCTATCCTTTTTCGGTGTAGTGAGATGTCTGAGCCTTTGCTTGCGACAAAATCAACAGCAAGGTAACCTTCCGGGGCATACTCTTTATCAATACGGTTATCCCTAAATGCGGTTGGCCAAGTATCCAGGGACCACTTTCCCCACTGAGCGGCGCGCTGCTCTGTCATAAGTGGTGCGCGTGATACCAGTGTAAATCGCATTCTATCTATGACGGCAAACGCCTTTTTAAACACCTGCATGGCATTGATAAAACGATGTAACAGCGTTGTGTCATAAAATCGAAAGTGTGGCCAGACGATTGAGCAGGACGTTACAGTATAACGTGCTGCCCACAAAATTTTGGTTTGTTCTTGCTCTGTCAGCAGATTAAATTCCCTTGCCATACGCATTGCAATATTCAGGCTTTTAGTACTGGCTGGTGGTGCAGGCAGTTCAGCAATAGGGCTGATTGGCACCCTGACGCCATCACTATAGATAAATCGCTTGTGGTTACGAGATCGTTTCTTGTGCTCGAACTTTGATGTTGAATGAAACTGCTGTTCAAAAAAATAGTTAGCGTTCGTAATAGCCTGCATTAATCGATGCGGCTGAATGTTTGCCTCTTGGGCACAAATCTCCGCAGGGACATGGTAATTAACATGTCGAAGCAGTGCGTTGTAAATATCCAAATCTAATACGCGGAACTGCACTGGCGAACTTAATGTACCTAACTGCCGGGTAGTTGTGGTTTCCCATTTGGATAGGTCTAACTCAATACAGTGTTTTTTCAGTTTTCTTGTGGCGTACATAGCCATACCTTCATAAGGTGAATATTCCGGTGTTTCTGCCAATCTGGCGCGGGTCGCGGTACGGACATCTACATTCGATAATTCCGCCTCGGTATTCCGGCTTATTTGTAACGCGCATCTATTCAGCTCCAGCCAGTTTAGCCAGCTTACACTATGGATGTAGTGAAACAGGGTCATGCTTGGTGCTGAATGTCCGATCATGGCACTTATCGTGTGCAAGACCTTTCTCGTTGGTTGATTATCCGAAAGATGCAGAAGGGTGTTTTTGGCTTTGGTTAGGTGTGTTAATTCAGTGATGTCTACCAGCGTCGCAATAGGGAGGCGTTGATGCTCATTTGGCTTTTGTTGCCAACTCCAGAGCATCCATGTCGCAAAAGAATGGCGCAAGTGATGGAAGCGAAAACTTGGATCGCCGGTAACCCGTTGCAGCAGCGTAGTGAGGGGTTCAAATAATATGCTGTCAGAGGCAAGTGGCCGGCCAATCTCGCCTAATGGTGCTTCTTCACCAAAATAAAACAAGTAATTAGAGTGTTCGCAGCCTAAAGTTTGTCTTGCTTGGAGATAATCCGCGAAAACAGCGCTCTCTGCCTCGGTAAGTAATAACCCGATAGGGATGCGGCGCTCTGCCGAGATTGTTTTCAGTGTGCGTTGTTCATGCGGTGTGATGTAGATGGTCGCGAACTCAGATAGTTTATTGGTATTGGCGGTATGTGGTATTTCAATATCCTGCAGGCGCAAAAAATGTGCTTCGCGGCGGCGCATTCCACAGCGAAAGCCCAGCATGAGTAGCACCATCAGCGCTTGTGCCTGCAACAAACTCAACCCAGATTGCTGCGGCGTAGTGTGGAGCAGAAAGTCACAGGCATGGCGGTATTCCCACGGCATCAGGATATTTGCATCGACTGTGAGTGCCTCCATCCGCTGGCCTTTTGCGATGTACTGTTGAAATAAATAACAAGGTGACATTTGATAGGTGATTTCCAGATAGATATGGAAATCCCGTAAAATTCTTGCCCGTTTGGTTTGGGCTGCCAAGCTAACCCCTTCATCGATTAGTTGCGTGTAAAGCTCTGTCAGTTCATCAATGCCCATGCTGACTAAGTCACGCTCTGCAAATGTTGTAACGAGTGGGGCGGCAATGCTATCCAAATAAGTTGCTAAGGTGCCAGGCGATAACTTACCTGACCAACGACTTTGCGAAGTGAGGCGGACGCTGGCCCAATGCATTAGATAATGAAGAACTGGCGGTAAACAGGTCGTACTTTTTACTTTGGCTGCGATTTCTTTCGCGAGCATGGTGTGCTGTTGCTGTCGTGGTTGTTTTGAATTGTCTTTGCCCTGCTTGTGTTGGCGTAGCATACTGCTGATTTCTTTGATACACACTAGCGCCATTTGGTTATTGTATTGTCGGGCGTGCGCAGTGTATGTAATGGGCGCGATATAAAGCCTGTGGTCTTTTTTCTTATGTTCGCTGGCGGTTGTATCGAACATCGAAAGTGGTGGTGACTTCCGGCTGATCAGACGGTAAAACACCGGCGGTTTTAGCGTAAGATTTGGCTGTGTTCCGCTCAGTACTGGCAGCGAATATGGTGAGATATGCAGGCTTAGTAAAGCCGTGATGGTCTGCACTAACCGCGTAAGCCGAAAGCTGTTGGGTAATGTGATCTGACTTTGCCTTACAAATGCTTTGATATAAAAATCGGCGTCCAGATGTTGCAGAAGCTGGTCTGATTGGCGGAGCCCATACCAGTGATTAAGCAACTGCACGGTGATTCTATCTGGCTGCCAAATGTGTATCTCGCCGGCATCGCCCTTCAGTTCAAACCAAATCAGGTTTTCATAGCACATTGGCTTGCTACTAATCAGCTGTGCCATCAAGCTATGCAAGAGATCTGGGCGTAAGAGTCCACCATAACGCAGCGCAGAGTACAGTAACCGTCCTAACTGCAGTCGATTGTTACCATAGGTATTTATAAGACAGTCGTTAAAATACCCATCCAGCCGTTCGATGAGATGAATGTCACTGACTCTTTGCTGGCTAACAGCCGGGGGAGGCCGGTGTAGTTTCACCGGCGCTTGAATAGTAAATGTCGCCGGATATGACGTTCTGTTGGCCGCAATGTAGTTATTCAGTTGTTCTACTAGGTTAATTCCAGGTTCTTTAAATCGTTGGCTCCTTTGTATATGCAGTAACTGCCAGAAGAGATTGTTATATTGCTGCTGTGTCAAGATTACAACATCTGCGTTAGTATCTGGCACGCTCAAGCCCAACAGCCGTCGGCGGATTTCGTCATGCAAGTCAGCGTACATCATGCTTTAAGGCCATCAATAACAAGAATACCGAGCAGTTCTGCCAGCTTTGCCATATGGGGTGCTAATTGTGTCCGAATTTCTCGCATCGACAAGGTCGAATGAGCGCCCCAGTGCTGCTCTCCCAGATTGGCATGCCCCAGCGCAACATCGATGATCTCGTGTGACAATGACTGTTCTTCCAGATAATTGCGTAACAAGCGTCGATTCAAATTAGGTGGCAGATTAATGTAATTGTTTAATATCCTTTGATAAAGCAAAGGCTGAAATTGTTGCGGCTTACCATTTGCTTCGAGGTAAAAAAGTACAGGTACTGATGCTGGCTTGATACTTTTGCGCAGTAAGCGACTTTTTATAACGATCAGGTGATTCTCATAAGCATTAATCAATTGCAGAACTGTCTGACATACCGGAATATGACGGGTGTTGAATTCATCTTCACGCGCTTTTTCTTTGCGAATTAATACCCCTGCGGAGAACACCATTTGCTCGCGCTTAACCAGCGGTGTAGTGATGGGGCGCATGCCTGTTAGTAGCGACTGGCAAAATACTTGGTAGGTTGTATAAAGATTATGAAAGTCAATCCACGCACCATGCTGCGTTAAGCGGCTTTGTAAGCGTAAAAGGTCTGTTTGTATATTGGCAACCGCTTTGTTTACCTGCTCGATTTCCGGTCGATATCTTGCGCCGATCCATCCAGCAAGTGTGAGCGGTTCAGCTGTACTAACAGGTCTACCAACTGAGGTGGCCAGAATGACTACCAATGCTTTGTACCGTTGCTGTAAGAGCGAAGTAGGTAGCGAAGTGTAATAGCTACGGGCCATGCTGCCTGGCGGTTCCCGGTTAAACAGTAGGGCGGTCGTGGCCTGCCCGAATATGGCGCAGCCGGTGATGAGTAAGTTGTTACTTATGCGTCCTGGCGTTAACGTGCCGGTGCCAATATCTTTTATATAGTTATTGATATCACTGGATAAAATATTGGTTTTATTTCCAGGTATTACGGGTGTTTCCGTTGGGGGCTGTATCGTTGCGAGCATTTCAAACTTAAGTTTGCAGAGTTTTGTTGCCGGCAAACGTAGCAGATTGACGGGCTTTTCTGCATCTGGAAAATCTCCGGCGGTCCGATAGTTGAGGTTCAGAGCAGGGATGATCCAGCTATGGGTGCTGTATTCATAGCCTATCTGGCTTGGCGTTTGATTATCATCGAAGCGGGTGGAAAATAAGAAATCTCGCGCGCGCTCAAAAGGGGATGCTGTATACAACATTGTCAGCAATATCAATTGTTTTAAGAGCATTCCTTTTGTATCTGGTTTAATAATTATTGCATCCAATAAAAGTTGATACTCGCGTGGTGACAGCATTTGCAATGATAATGGCAGGTAATTGTTTTGCCGCGTTATACGGTTAAGAATAGAAGCGGAAGCCCGTTTACCGTGGAATGCCTGCACATAGGATTCCAGTGGCTGCGCTGTTTGAAAAATGTAGACTTCTCCGACTTCTTGCTCTTTCTCATCTTCGCCGGAATGAATGGCTTCATAGTCAATTGACTCTGTCGGGCTTTCCCACAACGCGTAAATTAGATCGTCATCGTCATGAATATCAGGCAATGTCAGCTGAACCAGCATTTCACCCGTTAGGGCTGTATAGCCATCAATTTCGGGTGACTTATGTGGTGCTGAACCACCTTGGCGGCCTTTCACGCGATGGCGCTTTTTGGGGATACCCAAGCCAAGTTGGAGAATTTGGATCAGGCTATCTAGCTGGGTAAGCAGTCTTTGCTTCCTGGGATAAATCTTTTTTTCAAGTCGATTCGAAAGCTGCTTGAAGAGTAATATTATATTTGATAGCGACGGGTACTGTTGGCCTTTGATGTCATGGTACCAATCAGTGATTACCGATTCCGTACTAAATTCCCTGATAATTTCGCAGAGTTTACGATTCTCATACTCTTTTTGATAAACATTTGGATTGTTGACTGTATGTTGTTCGATTAATGCCGGCAGGAATAGCAGAACCTGTTGTATTGCATTATAGAACGGCTGATTTTTATCGCTGTTCATAAATAAAAGCACATAAATCGGATACTTCGTCAGATAGCCTTGCATGACCATTTTGACGTTTGTTTCCATCGGCCTGAAGAACTGCTCCTTGTCGCGATGTAATTTAAGTTTTTCCAGCAGATAATAGGTTTTTGACCGGTATTCCAGCGCTTTCTGAACCAATTTGGTATAGGGGGCTACTTCCTTGATGATGGGCAATTCCAAGGCTGCTGCAACATTTTCTAGCACCCCACCCAGACAAAAAAGATCATTCGGCGCATCAATAAAATCCAGCAAGTCGAACAGCGTCTTGGCCTCTGCAGCTGTTATATCAAGTTGTGCCAGAGCATTAAGAAGATGATTTTGTCTGTCCACGGATACGCCTGATTGATTTCAGTCTGGGGAAGTTCACCAAAACCTGTTGACCAAATGTTTGGACCATATTTTGTAATTGCTGCACAAACTTTGGTCCGAGTGAATGCATGATAGGGGAGCCAGCAATATCAATAACTGCGATATCAGGGATTTCTTCCGATTTAATACCAACATGTAAAATACAGGTGATTTCGGCATCTTCGGACAGTCGCAAGCATGCTAACTCATAGCTCCTGAACCCGGCAATTACATGTAGTTCTGCATCTTGCTTAATCACATGTATTGGATGGATGTTGAGTAAATAATGTAACGCAAGCTCTGAGTAGTCGTTTGGAGCCGACGCATAAATGAAATCTGCGGTTGCGGACACTGAGGTTTGGGCAGTCGGATGTACACCCTTAATATCGTCGAGGCGGACATTAATAATCGAGCGACTCTCTTTTATTTCCTTGGATGTCATAAGCACCATTACCATGTCAGAGTGGATTTAAAGATCCATAAATGGGCGATTTGTAGTCCTCAGTACCAGTGCAGCAAAGTGCTGTTACGATGCAGGGGATAGGTTCACCCGATCCAATTTCTAAAACAGACGCACAAATTGTCCTCGTTTGAACAGTTACCTTGCTTAGATTTCCTGAACACATGCATTGTCCTTGTTTTCATGCCTGCGCATTCAAACGAGGACAATTTGTGCGTCAGCTCTACAAATCGGCTCTGTATGAACCTATCCGAATGATTCTAAACAATCAGTCAGATTTTGTCAGTGCAAGTGTCAAAAATTGACAAATTATAATGTGACACATTTTGATATTATTGACTCGATATTTTGGTGTTAATTGGTCTATTTGGTGTGTGGTTGTAAATTGAGCTTTCTTGCTGCATGCCTTGATTTATCTGTATTGTGGCTTATAATGTGGCTTATAGGCTATTTGTTCGAACCCATAGACCCGCCTTCTCCGGAGGCAGAGGTCAGAGGTTCGAACCTCTCGGGTGCGCCATAACAATCAACCACTTACGCGAAAGCTAGGTGGTTTTTTTTGTCGTTTTAAGCATAAGTTGAACTTTTTTAAGCATAACTTGCGCTTTTGTCATTATCTGCCACGCTTATGTAACTTTGTTACGAAAGTGACCGGGCGTGCAGAAACGAAAAATCACTAAATCTGCAGTAACCAATATCTTCAGGTTTGTCTCCTGCCACAAGCCCGACCCAATCACCGTTGAAGGTTATAACGAATTCATAGCTTGCCATTACTTTGAGTTTTCTACTCAGGTCATCGATTTCGAAGCGCAACCTCAACGTTTTGCCTTTCCGCTAGAAAACAGCAATCGGCCACTTATCTACACTCCTGACTTTTTAGTACGTCTGCGCGACCAGCAGGAAGTATATTTCGAAATCAAACCCTACAGCATCTCACTCACCGATAAGTTTAGACAAAAGTGGCAGTTGTTACAAAAGGCATTCGGCGAAAGAGATCTGAGCTTAGAGCTGGTTACTGACCGGCAACTGATGTGTGGCCAGATGGCTGAAAACCTGAAGTTGGTTCACCGCTATATGACACGTGAAGGAGTAACTGAAAAGCAGGCGCTAATTATCTCACTCCTCACTGGTGGCCCACAGTCACTGAATGACATATCTATTGGAATTCAAACATCAGAAAACTTCACGAAAGAGTTACTGCTGAATCTGGTAGCTAAGAAATTGGTGTCGTTTCCGCTTTATGCTGAGTTGAACTCTGACACCGTCTTTGCGAGGGTAAATCATGGCTAACGTATTCGAACAACTTTTCTCGGTGCCTTCAGGTGTCACCCATGACACAGCGAAAGAAGCGTTTCTCGCCGAAGTGAAAAAGGGCCTGGATGAAACTGAATCGTATGAGCATCTTGATGCTTTGACTGAGCGGGAGCGTGAACAAGCGGTGTTCCGCTGGAAAGTGCTCAGCAAAGTTACTGAGCTTTGTAATGGCGTTTTTTCTGAGCAGCGTCTGAAAGCTATTCTCCCTGAACTTGAGTCTGAGTTTTCGGCGCAAACCCCCTCAATATCTACTATCCGGCGTTGGGCTAAAGTTTACCAAGAGTCTGGAAGGTCAATTAAAGCGTTAAAGCCCAACAGCGGGGGGCGCGGTAACAAAAGCAAAAGACTAAACCCGGAAGTGGAAGAGTTAATCCAGCAAGCACTGGACAGAATTAAGGATGCCAAGTCGGGTGCAGTTTCCAGCGCCTACAGTTACCTCCAGCATTTAGTGTTCCAGTTTAATCAAAGGTCTGATCTAAAATTTAGGGCGCCTTCAATTCAGACATTCTGGGCGCGCTTTAAGAAAATTTCTCCGTATGAGATAGCGGTAAAACATAAAGGCAAATTTAAAGCGAACAAGGAGTTCAAACACATTGGTGAAATGGTAAAAACAAACCGTCTCTTGGAGCGAGTTGAAATTGACCACACCAAGCTTGATTTTTTTGTGGTCGAGAAGGAAAGCTTTATCCCACTAGGCCGACCTTGGATTACAACGCTATGTGATGTGCATTCGCGCTCTGTGCTGGGCTTTTATATTGGATTCACTCCACCAAGTTTTGCTTCTGTGGCCAGAGCGTTAAAGCATGCTCTATTGCCAAAAGACTATATTTTAAACACATATCCCGACATTAAAAACGCTTGGATTTGCTTTGGTAAGCCCGAACTCATCGTGTCAGACAACGGCAAAGAGTTCGATGATAAGGATTTTAAATTGGTATTGGGCAGGCTGCTGATTAATTCAGGTAAGAATCCAACTGCAACGCCCTATCTAAAACCAATTATCGAACGACACTTCGGGAAGCTGAATTCTGAATTACTGCGAGCACAGCCCGGTCATACTTTGGCTGCATTAAAAGGCTCGGCAGAGTACGATCCTGCTAAAACTGCTGTTGTTGCGTATTTCGGTTTGTCCG